>CAYPAE010000125.1:0-2707 GCA_964408595.1 uncultured Gemmatimonadaceae bacterium
GCCGGGATTCACGATCTTCACCGCATAGCCCCCGGTGGCGCCGAGCAGCCAGGCGGCGTAGTCGCGGGCGCGCTCGCGCTCGCCGCGCTCGATCTGGCGCAGCAGGTACTCGTCGTTGCCCATGAGGACGAAGATCCCGCCGTCCACGCACGGGGTGTCGTCCAGCTCCGCATGGCTGTGGCGCGCGAGAAGAGGGGCGACCGCCGCATCGAACGCGGTGGTGTAGCCCAGCCCGGCGTACCGATATCCCGTGGTGAAGGTGCTGGGCACCGTGCCGCCGCTGCCGGAGCGGGATTCGCCTTCGATCAGCGCGGGGGCAGGTGCGGGATCGGCGCCATGTTCGTCGGGGATGAGCCGGCGCGCGTGATTGCAGCTCGAGCTGGCGAAGTGGGCGTGGATGTCCACCCCGCCCGGCATCACGACCATGCCGCGCGCGTCGAGCGTGGGCACTCCGTCAGGCAGCGAGGCGACGACCCGGCCGTCCTCGATGCAGATGTCGCGTTCCTCGCCGTCCACCCCGTTGGCGGGGTCATGCACGGCGCCGCCGACGATCCGAAGCCGAGCCGTTCCGCTCACGTCGGCCTCCCGGCGGCACGCTCGCGAAGGGCGCGCTGGTGAAGCGCGCCGAGCAGCATGCCCAATGTCTCGGCCGCCGCGCGGGGGTTCTCCAGAACGGGTGCCAGGGGGAGGGGGACGTCGTCCATGCGATAGCCGGTCCCCGGCTCGTGGATCCCCGCGATGCCGGTGTCGATCGCCACGCGGGCACCGGCCAGCGCGCTCGCCCGCGGCCCGATCACCACGCACGGAACCTTGTCCCAAGCGAGCCCAGGGGCCTCCAGTGCGCCTACCGATCCCGCCACCAGGACGGCGTCCGCGCCACCCGACTGTACCCGCTCGAGGCCGGAGCACCCCGACCGGCATCGAGGGTGGCCCTCCCGGAAGCTCACCCGCATCGGGTAACCGGTCTGCCAGGTGAGCGCCGCCTCCGCGCCCGAGCGATTACCACCCGCCCGAAGGCTGCTGAGCGCGGCGCGAGTGGGACCGTTGAGGATTTGAGCCAGGGCCACCAGGCTCTCCGTCCGCTGTGCGTCTCTCGCCTCCCGGCCGGCCTCGGCGTCATGGACGATCGCGACGTACTTGCTCTTCGTCAGGCGCTCCGCGATCGTGACCGCCGGCCGAAGGCGCGGCGGCAGCTCACCGAGTCGCCGACCCCGAACGGTGGCCTGCATGACGGCCAGCGCGTCCACTTCCTCGCCGGGCGTGAATTCGGCCTTGAACTCGGCGCTCTCCGGGCCGCGATCGGTCCCGACCGACACCGAGAGCAGGGTCCGCCGGCGGACGTGCGTCGATGAAGCGGCGGCGGCATATCGCTCCAGGTAACGGGGGTAACGCTCGCCGGGATCCACCGCCCAGAACAGCACCACGTCGGCTCGATTCCGGAGCTCGCCCAGGGTGGCCGCGGCGCGTCCGCGGCGCTGAGCCACCAGTATCCCCGCCGCGGCCGAGTCGGACGTGGCACCGTCCACCTCCGCCCGCAGAATGTCCCCCACCGCGATCGCCGTGCGCTGGGCCTGGGTGGTGAGATCGGGCGCGATGAGCACCATCGGTCTCGCCGCGCTGCTCAGCACCACCGCCGCGGCGGCGATCGCCTTCTCGATGGTGGCGGGCCGCCCGTCCACCCGGACCTCGTGGGGCACCGTCCCGTCGCCGAACCACCGCGTGGCCAGCGGGCACGGCGGCGAGAGCTCGACGATGCGCCCGTTCCGTACCCGCACCGTGAGATCGTCGCAGCCGCAGCCGCAGCCCAGGCAGGTGACCGACTGGAGCACCCGATCCGCGCTCATGCCGCCCCTCGCGCCGCGGGCTCGACCGCTCGGTAGATTGCCGCGGCCTTCGACCCGAGCGCTCGAAGGCAGGTGTCGGCATTCCTTCCGGAAGCGAAGACCGTGCAGATCGGGCGTCCGCGCGGAATCCGCTCGCCCGGGTGAGGAACGTCGGCGATCGCCGCGTCGCGCAGCCACCCGTGCGTCTCTCTCAGGGTGACGTCGCGCCGCGCGAAGACCACCGCCTTGCCGAGCACTCCCCGCACCGGGCGCGGCGGAGCCTCCGGAAGCCGGCCCATGCAGGCGTCAGCGTGCAACTCGAAGAGCGGTGTGCCCCCGCGCCGCTCGAGCAGCTCCATGGAGGCGGAGTAGCGCGGATTGACCTCGATCGGCCACGGCACCCCAGCCCGCGCGATGAAGTCGACGCCGTTGAGCCCCACCAGTCCGAACTCCCGGGTCACGGTGTCCGCCATCGCGCGCGCGCGTCCGGACAGCTCCCCTTCCGCTTCGAAGAGCCCCGCGCCCATCAGGCTGCCGCAGTAGCGGAACCCGCTGGCGCCGAACCCGCGCTCGCCGACGATCTGCCGGCTGAGGGCCAGGGCCAGCGCACTCCTCCCGTCGGCGAGAAACACGATCGATCCCGGGGTACCCGCGACTCGCTCCTGGAGGTACTGATGCCGGCCCACCGGGCGTCCCGGCCGCCACGCCGACGTGCCGTGGCCGCCGCCGGAGCGGCGCGGCTTGAGCAGCCAGCGCCGGGGGCCGTTCGCGACCGAGCGCGGGGCGCGGGCCCGGCTCACCGGAGTCTCGAAGCCATGGCGCCGGAGCGCGAGCATCAGCTCGATCGGATCGCGTACCCGCGCGAGCACCGGGGAGGGATTGCC
>CAYPAE010000125.1:2807-6455 GCA_964408595.1 uncultured Gemmatimonadaceae bacterium
AGGAGCCGGCGGGAGATCTCAGCCATCGGAATCGAGGCCCAGCCGGCGGCGGGCGGTTGCCGGGGTGATGACGTGAAGATGGTCGAGCACCGTGCCCTGGGCCTCCCGAATCCGGAGACGCTTCACCAGCGCCTCGTGCCGTCCCCCCGCCAGCCCGTCGGCCAGGAGCGCCGCCCCTTGCGCACCCTGCTTGGCGACGAGCGCGAACCCCTCCAGCCTCCGCACCGCGGCGACGCCGGGGAGCGCCGCCTGCAGCCGCTCCAGCAGATCGGCGTCGGCGGCGCCGCGACCCGACACCAGCACCTCCTCCGCCCGCGGCGCCGACATCCGGAGCTGGGCCACCGCCTTCACCGCGCCCTCGATGTACGCCGCGATGGCCAGCGCCCGGCTCTCTCGCGAGGACCGCGCGACCGTCTCGGCGCCGCCGCGGAAGAGGAGCGCCTTGTCCACCCTGCCCGCGAGGAACGCCACCTCACCGTCCAGCGCGCCCGCGGCCCGCCAGCCGATCGGTCCGCTGGTGCCCCCGACGCCGTCCACGATCTGTCCCCGGTCCACCGCCACCGCCGCGGTGAAGGCGCCGCCGAGCTCGAGCAGGATGAGCGAGATGTCCTCCACTCGCTTGCCGGTTCGCTCCCGATGCTCCTCGACCGCGAGCGCGGTGGCGCACACCTTGTCGGCGGTGCCGAGATCCGCCCGGTTGATCTTGCGGTGCGCCGGCACGGTATCGAGGTGCATCACTCCAGGCGTGAAGACCACCGGAAGATCCGAGGCCGCGAGCCGGCGGGCGAGACGCCGGAGGCCTCCGATGCCGCCGCGCTCATCGGACCCCGCCAGGAACGCGAGCCGCAACTCCTCGTCCGTGACGCCGCGCGCGGGCCGGACCGGCAGCCCGTAGCCCGAGGGCGCGACCACGAGGTCGGGAGCACCCAGCGCGGCCAGACCGGCGATGAACCCGTCGGGGTCCGCGATGGCGTCTGGGGTGGGCCAGCTGAGATCGAGCGAGAGCCGCCCGTCGACCAGGCCGCAGACGTCGAGACTCACGGTGCCCGCATCGATTCCGAGAACGCGAGGCATCGGACTACTTCTTCTTCGCGACCAGCTCCCGGGCTACGTCCGCGATCGCCTCGGCGTCGAGCACCAGATCGTTCCGGGTGAAGAGCTGGGCCACGCACGCCTTGTGCAGCTTGGTCTTGAAGTTTCCCACGCCGAAGGCGCCGAAGGCCACCACCTTGTCGCGGGTGACACCGGCGTCGTTCACCTCGACCCCTTCGATGCCGAGCGGCGGGACGGCGTTGAGGTCCACGGCGACCTTGAGCGACTTCGCGGCCGTCCAGGCGGACTTCGGCACCATCTGCACCCCGGCCGGGCCGGAGTTGAGCAGCACCTCGACGTCCTGGCACAGCTGGGGCAGCGCCGCCGGATCGTTCATGGTCATGGCCTCGACCTGGACGTTGAACCGGGCGCTGATGAACTGGCGCGCCTTCTCGCCCTGCTCCGGCTTGCGGGAGGTGATGGTGACGTGGGCACCGTCCTTCGCGAGGAGCCCAGCGGCGCGCTGCCCGACCGGGCCGGTCCCGGCGAGGATCAGGACCTTCTTCCCCTCGAGATTCCCCAGCGTCTCTTCGATCTTCACCACCGCGGCGACCGCGGTCGTGTTGGAGCCGTTGGAATCGAGCATCATCGAGACGGTGAACGGCGCGAACAGGGCGTCCTGCGCCATGGCGAGGAGCTGCTCCCCGGCCGACATGTTGCTGCCGCCGATCCAGACGGCGGTGTTGTGCAGGTCCTTGGGGCCCCGGGTGAAGATGCAGCCGTGGATCAGATCGCGGACGTCGGTCTCGGTGACGCCGCCGTAGCTCATGATGTCGTCGGCGCCCGCGTCGTACGCCACGACTTGATCGAAGACACTCGGCAGCCGGGAACTGTCGAGTTGCAGCAGGAGCTTACGCATGAGCGGAAGGCTCTTTTCTGGGTCGCTCGGTCCAGGGAAACAACGAGGGGCGCGCCCGGACTGCGGGCCGCCCCTCGCGGAGTGCGGAGCAGCGGGACTGTAGCGATCAGCCTTCGGCGCCGCTGGCGAACGGATGCCGCGCGGCCTTGTACTTCTGGAGGACCTCGTCCACCGTCGGCTTGCCCTGAAGCGCCCGGGCGATCGACTCCTTCACCGCCTGATAGTTGAACTGGTAGATCTTCTTGTCGTCTTCCGCCTGCCAGTGGATGAACACGCCCACCAGGATGCAGAGATCGTTCGCCTGCGCCTTGGAGATGACGCCCTCGCTCACCGAGTCCACCACCGCGCGCGCGACCGCCGCCTGCGCCGGGCCGAACATCTGCACGGCCTGCTTCGCGCCCTTGATGGTGACCTTGTTGAAGAGCAGGGTATCGGGCTTCGCGGCGAGATTCGGCGTGACGACGGCCAGAAGAGTGGAGAAGCCGTCTTTGTTGTTGGAGAGCGCATGGACGAACGCTGCGCCGGCCGGCCCGGACTTCGACCCGATGATCAGGTCGATGTGGGCGATCTCATTGCCGTCGCCGACCAGCGATTCACCGATAAAGAATTCCGCTGCCATACCTGCCTCCATAGTGGCTTTACTAGTGAAGAACGAGAGGATCTGGCGAAACATAGCGCAGCTCGACGAGGCGAAGAGTTATCCGACCGGAGCGACGTGGAGAGTGAGCCACGCAGTCCCGCGAGAGGCGGGTAGCTCGTGTAGGGCAGCGCGTAAGTTGCGAGAGCGGCCCCTAGTATGAGCCGCGTCCGAATCGGTGTCAAGGAGGCAGACGCCGCCGGCCAGGACGGCCGGTCCAAGCCGGTTCGATCTCGACCGCGACACCCCGTTCCGAGTCATCTGCGATTGGGTGGACGCGCAAGATGCTGCAGAGCTCGTCGGCGCCGCCGGCCGTGCGACCCCCACGCGTCTGCCGGAGAGGACGCCGCCCTCCTCGAGGGTCTCGCGGAAGCGAGGCCGCGCAACGAGTTAACCACTGGCATGGCCCTCGCGTTTCAGGGAGCCGCTGTCATCCCGTTCCCAACCCGAGGGCTATATGAGAAGCGCCGTCGCTTGGTCGTTGATCGCCGGTCTCGTGACCACCGCCGTCCCGCTCCACGCTCAGCGGGTCCAGGCGGGTGTGGTGGTACGGAGCGGGCCGGTCGCCGGTCATGTCGTGATCCGCGACGGGTACTCCACCTACCGGCGGCCCACCGCGCGCCGGATCGTCGTGGTCGAGCGCCCGCGGATCGTCGTGGTCGAGCGAGTCCACCGCCACCGGCCGGCGAAGCACTGGAACCGCCGCGGCTACCGTCCCGTCACGCTCTACTATTGGGACGGCCGCTATTACGACCGCTGGGTGGGGCACCGGCACGGCGTCCGGACGATCGTGGTGTGGGAGCGGGAGGGCCGCTACTACCACGACTGCGACGGTGATCGCCACTGGGATCGCGACGACGATCACCGGCATCACGAGCACTGGGACGACTGACCTGACCGCGCGCCTCCTTGGCGCCTGATCTCCCAGATCCAGGTTCGTTCCAGGTATGGAAATCCCGGCACCCGCCGGGATTTTCATTTTGCTGGAAGGAGAAACCGCGCAATGGATTGTCATCCTGAGCGAAGCGAAGGAGGCGAAGCGGCGCTCAGGCTCCTTCGC
>CAYPAE010000126.1:0-6449 GCA_964408595.1 uncultured Gemmatimonadaceae bacterium
ACCCGGACTCTGGGCGACAAGTGGACGGTGGTGACGGCCGACGGAAGCCTCTCCGCCCACTTCGAGCACACCGTGGCGATTACCGCCAACGGGCCGCGGATCCTCACCGCGGTCTGAGCGTCACTCCGGCTGCCGATCGAGCAACGGGCCCACCAACCGCTCGGCCTCCTCCACACCGGCAAGCTTCACCGCCGCAGCGGCGAGGATTCCGCCGTACTCCGAGCCCGGCGGCTCCGCTTCCAGATTCATCCGTATGGCCCACGACGCGCTCCTGGCCGCGCCGGCGGCCAGAAACACTGCGGTCCCCGCGTCCACTCGCGCGCTCTTGAGGCCGCGCTCCACCATGGCGACCCCCAGGTCCGCCAGCTCACCGCATCCGGCCAACACGTCGCGCTGAATCTCGGCGCCCTCCCGAAGCGCGGAGCGCTTCCGCCGTTCCCGCAGCTCGCGCTCGGCGGCGCTCCCCCGCGGCAGCGCGAGCGCCTGCTCGAACCGCAGTAGCGCCTCCGCGTCGGCCGAGGCGAGGGTCAGCAACTCCTGACGCAGTCCCTCCGCCCGCGCCCGCGCCGCCCGCGCTTCCTCGTGGACCAGCGCGTACGCCTCGCGCGCCGCGGTGAGGCCGGCGACCATCTCCACCACCGCGGCCGCCATCGCGGCGGCCACCGCGGCCGCCGAGCCCCCGCCTGGAGAGATCGTGGGCTTGGCGATGGCTCGGGCCCACTGGTCGATTGAAGCGATGCGTGTCGGAGCGACATTGCCTGGCATGCGGGGCTCCTGAACTGATTTCACCACAGAGGCACGGAGGCCACAGAGGACACGGAGACGAACAGCATTATTGTTTTTCTCCGTGGCCTCCGTGCCTCTGTTGTAAGACCTTAGCGGCCCCCACCATTTCCAGGAGCCACCCGTGGATCGCCGGATTGCCCGCCACGACCGCCGTGTGCTCGATGCCGATGTCGCGCCCGGCGAAGTCCGTGACCACCCCGCCCGCCTCCCGGATGAGGAGCGTGCCCGCCGCGATGTCCCAGGCGGAGAGCTGCTGCTCCCAGAAGCCGTCGAACCTCCCGGCGGCGACGTCGGCCAGGTCGAGTGACGCAGCGCCCGGGCGACGGATGCCGCTGGTGTGGCCCGCGATACGCCGGAACTGATCGAGATACGCCCCGATCCGGCTGGTGTCCTTGAAGGGGAATCCGGTGCCGATGAGGGCAAAGCCGGGATCGCGAATCGCGGAGACCGCGAGCCGCCGCTCGCCGTGCCACGCTCCGCCGTCTCGAGCGGCGGTATAGGTTTCGCCCCTCGGCACGTTGACGATTGCCGCCGCCTCCAGAACTCCGTCAACCGCCCCGGCGATGGATACCGCATAGCTCGGGAAATCGTGCAGGAAATTGGTGGTGCCATCGAGCGGATCCACGATCCAGACCATCCCCTCAGTCACCACCCCCGGGTGCAATTCCTCCCCGACGATCCGGCTACCGGGCTCCGCCGCCAGCAGCACCTCCGTGATGATTCGCTCCGCCGTCCGGTCCATGTCGGTCACGAAATCCCGGCCCCCCTTGAGGGTCCACCGGCTGGGATCGGCCGGCCGCTCCACCCCGCGCAGGTACCCCGCCGCCCGCTCGGCCGCGGTTCGCGCCAGGTGGAGTAAGTCTAAGGAGGACAGCATCTTGCTGGCTCTGGAGGAACCGGGTAACTTGCCGGGCATGCCACGCATATTCTCGGGGATCCAGCCCTCCGGCGAGCTGCACATCGGCAACTGGCTGGGGGCAGTGCAGAACTGGGTGAACCTTCAGCGCACTTATGACTGCATTTTCTGCGTGGTGGACCTGCACGCGATCACCAGCAAGTACGACCGGGCCAGCCTGGCGACCCGCACGCGCGAGATGGCGACCGGCCTTCTCGCCTGCGGCATCGATCCTGCGCGATCGGTGCTGTTCGTGCAGTCGCACGTGCCCGAGCACAGCGAGCTCCAGTGGGTGCTGAACACCGTCACGCCGATCGGCGAGCTCGAGCGGATGACGCAGTTCAAAGATAAGTCGCAGCGATTCGAAAGTGTTCCGGCGGGGCTGCTCAATTACCCCGTGTTGATGGCCGCGGATATCCTGCTCTACCGGGCCGATCTCGTGCCGGTGGGGGAGGACCAGACCCAGCATCTCGAGTTGACGCGGGAGATCGCGCGCCGGTGGAACGCCGAGTTCGGGAACGGCGCGGCATACTTCCCGGAGCCCCAGGCACTTCTCACCGAGGCGAAGCGGATCGTGGGTCTGGATGGTCAGGCCAAGATGTCGAAGAGTCTGGGGAACACCATCGGGTTGCTGGACTCGCCCGACGAGATCTGGCAGAAGCTCCGGCCGGCCAAGACCGATCCGGCGCGGGTCACCCGGAAGGATCCCGGCAATCCCGAAGTGTGCAACATTTTCCACCTCCACCGGTACTTCTCGCCGCCCGCCACGATCGCGAAGGTGGTGGAGAGCTGCACCGGGGCCAAGTGGGGGTGTCTCGACTGCAAGCGGGAGCTGGCCGACAACATGATCCGCGCCCTCGCCCCGATCCGGGAGCGGGCGCTCTCGCTCCAGGAGCGGCCCGAGATGGTGGACGAGATCCTGGCCGACGGCGCGGCGTCGGCGCGGCGGATCGCGGCGGAAACCATGCGCGAGGTGAGGGAACGCATGGGGCTCATGCCACGATTGCGGGGTGCGCTGTCACCCTGAGCGGAGCGAAGGGGGCCGACGCACGGTGTTCTCCCATACTGACGGACGTCCATGGAAAAAATCATCAAAGCCGCAGTCGAGCGCGGGGCGTCGGACCTTCACATCAAGGCCGGCGACGTCTTCCGCGCGCGGATCAACGGAAAGCTGGTCGCGCTGACCAAACAGCGGCTCACCCCGGACCAGACCCGGGCGATCGCGATGAAGCTGATCAGCAGCGACGAGGACCGCGCCCGGATCGAGCGGCTGCGCGACTTCGACTGCTCCTGGGGAATGCCGGGAGTGGGGCGATTCCGGGTGAACGTCCTCCGCCAGCGGTCCTCGTTCATGATCGTGATGCGGGTCATTCCGTTTACCGTCCCGACCATCGAGTCGCTGCGTCTGCCGGATACCCTCAAGCAGGTGGCGGAGTCGGAGCGGGGACTGGTGCTGGTCACCGGCGTGAGCGGCAGCGGAAAGAGCTCCACCGTCGCCGCGATGGTGCACCACATCAACCGCACCCAGCACAAGCACGTCGTCACCATCGAGAACCCGATCGAGTTCCTCCACCGTGACCTGAGCTGCTCGATCACCCAGCGGGAGGTCGGGGTGGACACCGACAGCCTGGTGGTGGGTCTTCGGGCCGCGCTGCGGCAGGACCCCGATGTGGTGGTCTTGGGCGAGATGGCCGACCCCGAGACCATCGATACCGCGATCAAGGCGGCGGAGACGGGACATCTCGTGATAGCGACCATGCCCACTGCGGACGTGGTCGCCACGGTCGAGCGTGTCATGGCAGCGCTGCCTGCGGAGGAGCGCGAGGTGGGGCGGATGCGATTCGCCGAGGCGCTCCGGGCGATCGTCTCCCAGCAGCTCCTCCCCGAGAAGAAGGACAAGGGGAGGGTGCCGGCCGTGGAGCTGCTGATCGCGACCCCCGCGGTCCGCGACATACTGCGGGATGCTGCCCGGACCGGCGAGGTCCGGAAGCAGATGGCCGACGGACGGAAGCAGCACGGCAGCCAGTCCTACCAGCAGCATGTGGACGAGCTGGTCGAGGCCAACCTCATCACATCAGACACCGCCAAGGCGGCGCTCGCGCTCACCACGCCGGCCTCATCCGGCGGTAGGCGGGGTGGCAGGCAGGGCTCCGGCTGATTCGCGAGAGCCGGTGACCACGCTCCACGAGACCGCCCGACGGATCCTGGCCCATCACCGCGAGGCCGGGACCCCCGAGGCCGAGCGGGCACGCAGCGTGGTGGCCGACCATCTCACCGCGCTAGGCTACCGGGTTTCCCTCCAGCGTTTCCGTTTCCATCCCTCCGCGTTGCTCGGCCTGCCGATTCTTGGCGCCGGGATCGGCGCCTCGGCGCTCCTCGCGCTTCCGCTCCTCACCCTTCCCACGGTGCCCCCCGCAGGCGCGCTCGCGGTCTGGTCTGTCATCCTCGCGGCCACCACCTGCCTCGCGGCGGGCGTCGCCGCCGGGTGGCTCACGCTGGGCGAAGCGCGGGAGGACGCCAATCTGATCGCGGTCAGGTCCGAGGCGCCGGTCCGGCGGTGGATCGTCGCTCACCTCGACACCAAGGCCCAGGGGCAGTCCATGGCAGGGCGGTTGGTCGCGGTCTGGGTGCTCGCTGCCGCGATCGCCGGCACTGGCGCCCTGGCCGTCGCGCGCCTGTGGGGGCCGATTCCGCTCTGGGTCGGCGCGGCCGGCGTCGCGCTTTCAGTCGTGGGGGGAGCCCTGGCGGGGAGGGGACGGCTGCGGGGGACCTCGCAGGGAGCGCGAGACAACGGGAGCGGGGTGGTCGCGGCGCTCGCCTTCGCGGAGGCATCGTCAGACGAGGGGACCGGCGTTCTGATCACCGGCGGCGAAGAGTTCGGCTTGGTCGGCGCCCGGATCTTCGCCCGGGTTCAGGGGAGCCTGAGCGGCATCGAGGTCGTCAACCTCGATACCATAGACGACGAGGGGCACCTGTTCGTGGTGAGCCACGATCCCCGGGGCTCGACGTCGGCCGCGGCGGTGGCGACGCGCCTGGGCTCCCTCGGGCTTTCGGTCCGGACCCGGCGTCTCCCGCTCGGCATTCTGGTGGACAGCCTGCCGCTCGCCAGGGCGGGGGCGAGCGCTGTCACGATTGGACGGCTCACCTGGCGGACGCTGCGAATGATCCACACCCCGGCCGACATTCCCGGGAACCTCTCGCTGGAGGCGGCCGAACGGGTCGGCCGAGCGATCGCGCTGAATTGACCTTTGGCGCGGCCTCGCATACGTTTGCACGAGGATGCTGGAGCCCCGCGAGGGGCTCTTTTCGTTGCTTTGGGGGGCACATGTTCGACGGCAGGACGACCTGTCTGGTAGTCGTCGGGGCCCAGTGGGGCGACGAAGGCAAGGGGAAGCTGGTGGACGTGCTCGCGGAGCGGGCCGACCTGGTGGTGCGCTACCAGGGCGGCGCCAACGCTGGGCACACGGTCGTCATCGGCGACATCCAGTTCATTCTGCGCCAGATCCCTTCCGGGATTCTCCATCCTCGCGTCACCTGCGTGGTCGGGAACGGCGTCGTGCTGGAGCCCGAGACCTTCTTCGGCGAGCTCGACCAGCTGGCCGAGCGGGGCATCTCGACCGCGGGCAGAATCTTCGTATCCGACCGCGCCCATCTCGTCCTTCCCTATCACAAGCTCCTGGACGCCGCCAGCGAGAAGAGCCAGAAGCTGGGGACGACGGGACGCGGCATTGGACCGGCTTACGAGGACAAGTACGGCCGGCGCGGTATCCGGGTCACCGATCTCCGGCACCTGGAGTGTGCCCGAAGGCTGCTCGCCGAACGGGTCCAGCGGGCCAACCGGCTGCTCGAGATGATGGGCTCGTCGGAGCGCGCCTCGTTCGATCAGCACGTGGAGCTGCTGGAGCGGCTCGCCCCGCGGCTCCTGCCGCTCGCCGTTGACGCGGGCCTCCTGGTGCATCGCGCCGTGCGCGAGGGGAAGCGCGTTCTCCTGGAGGGGGCGCAGGGATCGCTCCTCGACGTGGATCACGGCACGTACCCCTTCGTCACCTCCTCGAACACGACCGCGGGAGGCGCGACGGTAGGCGCCGGCATCGGTCCGACCCTCATCCACGGAGTGCTCGGCGTGGTGAAGGCGTATACCACCCGGGTAGGGAACGGACCGCTCCCGACCGAGGCGCCGAGCCCTCACGGCGACCGCCTTCGTGAGGTCGGCGGGGAGTTCGGCGCGGTCACCGGCCGGCCGCGGCGCTGCGGCTGGTTCGACGCCACCGTGGTGCGGTACGCCGCGCGGGTGAACGGGCTCACCGGGCTCGCCGTCACCAAGCTCGACGTGCTCGACGGCTTCGAGGAGATCCCGGTCTGCACCGCCTACCGTCTCGACGGCGATGCCTGCGAGGAAATGCCGGCGGAGGTCGAGGCGCTCGGCCGGGTGGAGCCGAGATACGAAGTGCTCCGCGGGTGGAACCGCCCGACCGGCGGCGCGCGCAAGCTGAGCGATTTACCGAAGGAAGCGCGAGCCTACCTGGACCGCCTGGAGGAGCTCTCGGGCGTGCCGGTGCGGTACGTGAGCGTGGGCACGCGGCGACATCAGATCATCGAGACAGGAAATGCGTGATCAAACCGACCTCTTGGTGATCGGCGCCGGGCCGTGCGGGCTGGCGGTGGGTGTGGCGGCGAAGAAGGCAGGGCTCTCCTGCGTCCTCCTCGACCGTCGGACGATCGTGTCCACCATCGAGCGGTACCCGCTGAGCATGACGTTCTTCTCCAC
>CAYPAE010000127.1:0-6405 GCA_964408595.1 uncultured Gemmatimonadaceae bacterium
GTCGTCCTGGTCGGGCTCTCGATGGGGGGCTACATCGCCTTCGAGTTCTTGCGGCGCTGGAGGCAGCGGGTGCGGGGGCTGGTCCTGTTGGATACCCGCGCCGAGGCCGACACCTCCGACGGGAAGAAGAATCGGGACGCCGCCGCCGCCACGGCCCGCGAGCAGGGCGCCGAGGCGATCGCCGAGGCGATGCTTCCCAAGGTGCTCGGCGCCTCCACGCTGGCGGGCGCGCCGGCCACGGTCGAGCGGGTCCGGGCGATGATGGCGGCGACCCCGGTCGCCGGGATCGTCGGAGCCCTGGGCGCGATGCGGGACCGGCCCGACAGCACGCCCATGCTTCCCGGCCTGGCCGGAGTCCCGACGCTGGTGATCGTGGGAGACGAGGACGAGCTCACCCCGCCGGCCCAGGCCCGGGCCATGGCCGACGCGATCCCCGGCGCGAGCCTCGTGGTGATCCGCTCGGCCGGCCACCTGCCGACCATCGAGCGGCCGGCGGAGACCACCGACGCGCTCCTGGCCTTCCTCGACGGGCTTCCCTGAAACCTTTGCGCCGCAACTGGCGTTGTGCTTGACGGCGGGACGATCACGGACCACCAGGTCCCTCTGATCTCCCCGTTCTCACCAACCAACGGTCCCGCGCTCGCGGCCAAGCTAGTTCGAGCACGGGGCCGCCTTTCTTTTGGCCGAACGACCCTCCCGGGGCTGACTCGAGAGGGTCGCGAAGCTGTAAGAGGCCGATGTGCGTGGGCTGATAGCTGATAACTATCTCTTGGGCCTGCCGGGCGGGGTGTCGGTGTTGAAGACCTCTTTGTTCTTCTCGATGAAGGCCGTCATGTTGGGAGGGACATCCTCCTCCGGGAAGATGGCGGTCACCGGGCACTCCGGCTCGCACGCGCCGCAGTCGATGCATTCATCGGGATGAATGTAGAGCTGGTCCTCGCCCTCGTAGATGCAGTCCACCGGACAAACATCCACGCAGGCCCGGTCCTTCACCCCGATGCAAGCCTCGACGATCACATAGGTCATTGCCGCCATTCCTCCGCGAAAGCTGGCCCTTCCCTGCCGATCTTCGCAAAGGTATACGGACTCTGGTCGGGTGGCGCAAGGGGTGGTGTATCTTCCCCGTACATGCTGCGTCGGCTTCATCGTTTCGTCATTCTTCCGGCGTTTCTCGCCGCCGCCGGACCACTCCAGGCACAGGATTGCCGGCCCCCGCGCACCGCCCTCGTGCTGTCCGGAGGCGGGGCCAAAGGCATCGCTCACATCGGCGTGCTGGCGGCCCTGGACAGCCTCGGGATCAGGCCCGACCTCATCGTCGGGAGCAGCATGGGCGCCGCGGTCGGAGCACTCTACGCCAGCGGCTACAGCGGTAGGAAACTGGACTCGCTCGCCCGCGCGGTTCCCCTCAGCCAGCTCTTCCGTAGCTACCGGCCCCGCGCACCCCGGTCCCTCGGCGTGCTCCGCCCCCTCGTCATGTGGGAGCAGGGCGACCGCCGGTTCAACCTCCAGAGCGCGTCGATCGTCGAGTCCGAGGTGAACGCGCTGGTGAACGTCGCGATGCTGAAGGGGAACCTGGTAGCGCGCGGCAATTTCGATTCGCTGCCCATCCCGTTCCGTGCCGTGGCTACCGACCTCGCGACCGGAAAGCCGGTGGTGATCGGCTCGGGCGACCTCGCTCAGGCGGTCCGGGCCAGCATCGCCATTCCGCTCGTCTTCGCTCCCGAGCTGCGCGACAGCCAGTTTCTCGCCGACGGCGGCCTCTCGGCCAACATCCCCGTCGCGGTGGCGCGCGCGGAAGGCGCGGAGCGGGTCATCGTCTCCGACGCAACCGAGCACCCGGCGGAGAGCTTTGACGGCTACTCGCCGATCAACGTCGCCGACCGGCTGATCGAGTTCCTCTTCCAGCAGCCGGCCGAGTCGCTCCGCGCCGGGGACGTGATGGTGCGGCCGAATGTGGACGGCTTCAACAGCCTCAACTTCTCCCCTCGAAGGCTGGAGCGGCTCTTGGCGAACGGCCGCGCCGCCGCCGACAGCTCGCTCGGCGGCGAGGAGTGCCGCCGGCGGTCGGCCGCCGATTCGGGGCGGCGGCTTCCCAGACGGGTCACCGGGTTTACCGCGGAGGGTGCCAACGACTCCGAGCGGCTCGCCCTGGAGCGGATGCTCGGCTTCGGTCTCAGTGACACGCTGGATGCCGACCTGCTCCGGTCGAGGGTGCGCGGCCTGGGCACATCCGACGCGTACCACTCGGTCTGGCTCGGCCCCCACGGCTCGGGCGACTCGGTCCGCTTCGATCTCGCGGTTCGGCGCGCCTCGCGGCGCGTGGTCGCGATCGGGCTCGGATACGACAACGAGCTCGGAGGCCGGATGTGGGCCGGGGCGGTGGACCGCCGGGTCTTCGGGCTCGCGCTCGAGGGAAGCGCCGCACTCTTCCTGGATGCGTTTCGGAAGGAGCTCTACACCGGGTTCCGCCGGAAATTTCAGATCGCGCGCCAGCTGATGGACCCGACGCTCACGGTCCGGCTCGCCACCGAGGACATCCGCCGGTTCGACGCCGCCGGCGGCGAGCTGCAGGAGCTGGAGACTCGTGAGGCACTCGGCTTCGCCGGCGTGGAGCGGGTCTTCCCCCACGGATGGGAGGTGGCGCTCGGGCTGCACGGCCACGTCTGGCGGGAGCCCGCGCGGAACCAGCTCTCGACGCTGGGGATCGCGGCCCGCGCGATTCGGGTGAGTCGCACGCGCGGGCGGGTAGTTCGCGCCGAAGCCGTGTGGAGCGGGGTGTATCAGCGGGCTCGGGTGGAAGCGGAGTTGCTCGGCCAGTTCGGCGTCGTGCGTTTCACACCGCGGGTGATAGTCGGCTGGGGGGACGGCCTCCCGATCCAGCTCGCATTTCCACTCGGCGGCGACGACGGGTTCCCCGGCCTCCACATCGGCGAGCGCCGCGGCGACCGCGAGGCGTTGCTCGGCCTCATGTTCATCACGCCGCTCAAAGGGCCGCTGCTCGGAAGGGTGGAGTTCGCCGGCGGCCGCACCGCGAATGGCGGCTCCCTATTCGGTGATGACGGTTGGGTGGGCGGAGTTCGCGCCGGCATCGGCGCCGATACGCCAGTGGGACCGGTCCGCTTCGAGTATGGCTACAGTACGGAGGACCGGGGAGCGGTGTTCGTGCGGCTGGGCGACTGGCCCTGAGGGCGACGGATCACGAGGGCGACGGGCGCCGACAAACCCTACAGCGCTTCGGAGATCGGCGAGACGTACACTTCGTTCCGCGGCTCCGGCGGTCCGTACCGGCGATTCGGCCCGTACAGCCGGTGCCATTCCTCGCGGAGACAGAAGGGGTCCAGCCCTTGCGGCCGGTCCACCGCGAGAACGCCATCCAGATGGTCGATCTCGTGCTGCAGCAACTCCGCGCGGTCACCTTCCAGCTCGACCTCGTGCCACTCGCCCTTGAAGTCCTGATAGCGGACCCGGATCCGATACGCCCGCGAGGTGCGGACCAGGAGGTTGGGGAACGAGAAGCAGTCGTCCCAGACCTCGAAGTCCTCGTTGCCGATGTCCACGATTTCCGGGTTGATCAGCGGCCAGGGCTTGTCCATCTCGACGTAGACCATCCGTACGGGCGCCCCGATCTGAGGCGCGGCGATGGCTCGGCCGCTCCCGAAGCGCGATTGCCAGTCGCGAAGCGTCTCCCGCATGTCGTCCATGATCACCCGGACCGCGGTTGAGCCCGGTCGCGTGATCGGCTCGCAACTGGCGCGAAGGATGGGATCTCCAAGGAGCCGGATGCGATGGATGGTCATCGAGGGAACCCCTCCGGGCCACTGAAGATGGAGTGTGAGAGCGACTCTCAATATGGGGAAACGAATCCCAGCCGGCCAGACGGAGTTCCAGGAGCTGGGGCAGGTGGAATATCGTAGTATTAATAGCAACTACTTTCACAGCTCTTGTCACCATGAACGCAGTGAAGGGGGCCTTGCCGGGTCTTGGGCCCTTCGCTTCCCCAGAATGACCTGGTTTTGCAGTCAAAGAGCGTCGCTTAAGCCGATATCCAGTAACTGATTATGCATTCGTACCAATTGTCTTGTGCGATTTGACAATCCCGACAACTTTACTTAACATTCGGCTCCTATGGGTGCCCCACTTCCATTGATCGGGTCCGATCTTCCGGTAGGCCACAAAGGCCAACGCGGCGCGGTCCTGACCCAGCTCAAGCGGTGCCAACCGCTCACCGCCCGGGAGCTGGCCGTGAGGCTGGGGGTATCGCTCAACGCGGCCCGGCATCATCTGAAGGAGTTGGAGGTCGAAGGGGTGGTCAGCTATCAGCGGGAGCACCGGGGTGTCGGCGCGCCGGTCTTCGCCTACCGGCTGACCCCGGCGGGTGAGGAACTGTTCCCGCGCCGCTATGGTGAGGCGCTCACGGCGATGCTGGGTGCGGTCGTCGAGCGGGAGGGCCGGGGGGCGGCGGTGACCCTGCTCGAGTCCTACTTCCAGGTTTTGGCCCGCCGGATTCGCGGACAGGTGGAAGGGGTTCCGCCGGCGGAGCGGCTCAGAGTGGTCGCCCGCGCGCTCTCGGAAGAGGGATACATGGCGGAGGCGGCCCCGGGTGAAGGTGTCGCCGTGCTGACCGAGCACAACTGCGCCATCCCTGCGGTGGCCGAGCAGTTCCCGGAGATCTGCGCTGCCGAGGCGAGGTTCTTGGCGGACGTGTTGAGCGCCGAAGTCGAGCGGACGGGACACATCCTCAGCGGATGCCCCGCCTGCGAGTATCGGGTGCGGTTCCGCGGAGCCGACGAGGAGAGGTCATGAGCTCGCAAGTCGAGACGCTGGTCAACAAGGAGTACAAGCACGGCTGGGTCACCGACATCGAGTCCGATGTCGCGCCCAAGGGGCTGAGCGAGGACATCGTCCGGTTCATCTCCGCCAAGAAGGGCGAGCCGCAATGGCTGCTCGAGTGGCGGCTCAAGGCCTATCGTGGCTGGCTCAAGATGACCGAGCCGCACAGCTGGCCGAACATCCGGTACACGCCGGTCGACTACCAGAACATCAGTTACTTCTCGGCGCCCCGGACCGCCAAGCCGCTCGGCAGCCTCGACGAGGTGGACCCGAAGCTGCTCGAGACTTACAAGAAGCTCGGCATCCCGCTGTCGGAGCAGAAGATTCTGGCCGGCGTGGCGGTGGACGCGATCTTCGACTCCGTCTCGGTCGGCACCACCTACAAGGCCAAGCTCGCCGAGCAGGGCATCATCTTCTGCTCCTTCGGTGAGGCGGTGCAGGAGCACCCCGAGCTGGTCCGGAAGTATCTGGGCTCCGTGGTCCCGGCGAGCGACAACTTCTTCGCGGCTCTCAACGCGGCCGTCTTCAGCGACGGGTCGTTCGTGTATGTGCCGAAAGGCGTTCGCTGCCCGATGGAGCTGTCCACCTACTTCAGGATCAACTCGGCGTCCACCGGACAGTTCGAGCGCACCCTCATCGTGGCCGACGAGGGCGCGTATGTGAGCTACCTCGAGGGGTGCACCGCGCCGAAGCGGGACGAGAACCAGCTGCACGCCGCGGTGGTCGAGCTGGTGGCGCTCGAAAGAGCGACGATCAAGTACTCGACGGTCCAGAACTGGTACGCCGGCGACGAGGAGGGGAAGGGCGGCATCTACAACTTCGTCACCAAACGCGGCAAGTGTGTCGGGGCCCACTCCAAGATTTCCTGGACCCAGGTCGAGACCGGGTCGGCGATCACTTGGAAGTATCCCAGCGTCATCCTGCAGGGCGACGACTCGGTGGGCGAGTTCTACTCGGTGGCGGTGGTGAACGGCCATCAGCAGGCCGACACCGGCACCAAGATGATCCATATGGGCAAGAACAGCCGCAGCACGATCGTGTCGAAGGGGATCAGCGCGGGGCAGGGGCAGAACAGCTACCGGGGCCTGGTGAAGGTGCTGCCGAAGGCGGCCGGCGCCCGCAACTACACCCAGTGCGATTCCATGCTGATCGGGAACCGCTGCGGAGCGCACACCTTCCCGTACATCGACGTGCAGAACGCCACCAGCTCCACCGAGCACGAGGCGTCCACTTCGAAGATCGGCGAGGACCAGATCTTCTACCTGAAGCAGCGGGGTCTCAACACCGAGAACGCGATCTCGATGATCGTGAACGGCTTCTGTAAGGAAGTCTTCCAGGAGCTCCCGATGGAGTTCGCGGTGGAAGCGCAGAAGCTGCTTGGAATCAGCCTCGAGGGGAGCGTCGGGTAATACGCTCGTGGGGGGAATAAGGTCGTAAGAAGGAAAGTGTCATGAGCGCAGCGAAGGGGGCCATGCCCGAGTTTCGGCTCCTTCGCTGCGCTCGGGATGACACAGGACGGCACCAGATCACCGCTTGGAGGAATGACGTGCTGGAAATTAGAGACCTTCGTGCTTC
>CAYPAE010000128.1:0-2219 GCA_964408595.1 uncultured Gemmatimonadaceae bacterium
GACAAAGAGCACGCCCAGGGGCTGATCGCCATGAGCGGGCCCGACCACCGCATCATCGGGCACGCGATGTATGCGGTGACCGGCCCCGATCGTGCGGAAGTCGCGTTCGCAATCGCGGACGCGTATCAACACCAGGGGTTGGGCACGATCCTGCTGGGGGAATTGGCCCAGGTCGCCTCTTCCCGGGGCATCCGAGTCTTCGAGGCGATCGTCCTCCCCCGGAACCACCAGATGGTGGCCGTGTTTCGGGATTCCGGATTCCCCGTTCAGATCCATGCCGCCCCGGACGAGATCCTCGTCGAGTTCCCGACCGAGTTGACCGAGAAGGCGCTCGAGCACTTCGAGCAGCGCGAATGGACGGCCGCCGTCAACGCGGTCCACGCCTTCTTTCGCCCCCGTTCGGTCGCCGTGGTGGGCGCGTCGCGCCGTCGGGGCACCATCGGTGGGGAAGTGTTTCACAACCTTGTGAGCTACGAGTTCCGCGGGCCGGTCCATCCCGTGAACACAGCCGCGCCCGTGGTGCAGGACGTCGTCGCCTACCCGAGCGTGGAGGAGATCCCCGGGCCGGTTGACCTGGCCGTGGTCGTGGTTCCTGCGGAGCAGGTACCAGGAGTGGTCCAGTCGTGCGGGCGCAAGCGCGTGCGGGCGCTCGTCGTGCTCTCGGCGGGGTTCGCCGAGACCGGACCGGAGGGGCGCGCGAAACAACAGGCGCTGGTGGACACCGCCCACGCGGCCGGCATGCGCCTCATCGGCCCGAACTGCATGGGTGTCCTCAATACCGACCCCGAGGTCCGGCTCAACGCCACCTTCGCACCCGCACCACCCCCGCAGGGACGCACGGCGTTCATGTCGCAGAGCGGTGGGCTCGGGCTCGCGATCATGGACTACGCCGGCAGCCTCGGCGTGGGCCTGTCGACCTTCGCCTCGGTCGGGAACAAGGCGGACATCTCCGGCAACGACCTGATCCGCTACTGGGCGCAGGACCCCAACACGGATGTCATCCTGCTCTACCTGGAGTCCTTCGGGAACCCGCGGAAATTCTCCCGGATCGCGCGGCGCGTCGGGCGCGAGAAACCAATCGTGGCGGTGAAGAGCGGCCGCTCGCCGGCGGGGAGCCGTGCGACCAGCTCGCATACCGGCGCGCTGATCGCGGCCGCGGACGTGACAGTGGACTCCCTCTTCCGGCAGTGCGGCGTGATCCGCACTGACCGGCTCGAGGAGATGTTCGATGTTGCCTCGCTGCTCGCCAACCAGCCGCCCCCCAAGGGACGTCGAGTAGCGATCCTCACCAACGCCGGCGGACCGGGGATCCTCTGCGCCGATGCCTGCGTAGCCGAAGGGCTCGAGGTCCGTCCGCTCGCCGAGTCGACCCAGGCGGCGCTCCGAGACTTGCTGCCTAGCGAGGCGAGCGTCGGAAACCCGGTGGACATGATCGCGTCCGCCACACCCGACCAGTACCGGGACGCGATCCGGATCGTAGCGCGCGATCCCAACGTCGACGCGCTCGTGGTCATCTTTATTCCACCCCTCGTCACCCGGCCGGAGGACGCGGCCCGCGCGATTGTCGAAGGGGTGCGGGCGCTGGGCCGCGAAAAGCCGGTGGTCGCTGTGTTCATGCAGTCCCGCGGAGTGCCCCAGGAGCTCCGAGCGGCGGATTTACGCATTCCGTCCTACGCCTTTCCGGAAGATGCGGCGATTGCCCTCGCCCGGGTGGCCTGGTACGGCGAATGGCTCACGCGACCCCTTCCGCCGCCGGTCCGCTTTGGAGACGTGCGACGGGATGAGGCCGTGGCGATCGTGGCTGCCGCACTGGGACGCGGCGACCAGTGGCTCGGCCCCGACGAGGTCTGGAGGCTCCTCGCCTGCTATGGGCTGCCGGTGCTCGACCAGCGCATTTCGCCCACTGCGGAGGATGCCGCGCGTGCAGCCGAGGAGCTCGGCGGGGCCGTTGCGCTCAAGGCTATCGCGGCCGGCCTCGTGCACAAGACCGACGCAGGCGCGGTGCGGCTGAACCTACGGCCGGGCGAGGTGCTGGCTACGGCCCGGCGTATGACGGAGCTGCTGCAGCGGGCTGGGAGGGTTCCCAGCGCCTTCCAGGTCCAGCGGATGGCGCCTGCGGGTGTGGAAATGATCGTGGGCGTGGTGCACGACCCGCAGTTCGGTCCCGTCCTGGCATGCGGCGCGGGGGGTGTGCTGGTGGAGCTGTTGAAGGACGTGTC
>CAYPAE010000128.1:2229-6388 GCA_964408595.1 uncultured Gemmatimonadaceae bacterium
GGCGGACGCCGAGGAGATGATCCGCGAGCTCAAGACCTATCCACTGCTCACCGGATATCGCGGCGGGGCGGTGCACGACGTATCCGCCCTGGTGGACGCGGTCCTGCGTATCGGCGCGCTGGTGGAGGAGCTGCCGCAGATCGCAGAGCTGGACCTGAACCCGATCCTGGTGCATCCGTCCGGCGCGACGGTCGTCGATGCACGAGTGCGGGTGGCGCCCGCGGAGCGCCCATCCCTTCCCGGTGCACTCTTCGAGAGAGGCTGGGGAGGACCGTAACATGATCAGCACAGGAGGCTACGTCTTGGGAGTGACCAGACTGTCCTCGGTTATCGGTCCCTGGGCCTGCGGGTCAACCAGATGAGCCGAGTGTGCTCTTCGCGCTCCCGCTCCTCCAGAGCCCTCCGGATCGCCACCAGTCGAGCCTCGAGGGCGGGCGTCACCCGGTGCTCGAGCGTGTTGACCTGCCGGGTCGTCCGCGCGAGCGCGGTGCCCAGCCGGCGGAGGACCAGCTCCCGGGGCGCTGCGTCGAGCAGCAAGTCGGCCAGGATCTCGAACTCGTCCGCGGCCAGCGCCGCCGGTCCCGCGCTTCCAGGCGCGGTCCCTCGGGCGGCGAGCGTGCGCCGAACCGGGTCCCGGCTGGCGAGCTCGTGTACCGTGACCCCCCAGACCTGGCTGGTTCGGATCTCCATCGAAAGCTCCCGCGGCGGCCACCCGAGCGCGCGCAAGCCACTCCGGCCGTGCACCGCCAGGGCCCGGAGAAGCACCCGGCAGGCGAGGTCGGTCCGCTCCGCGATACGGGCCCGCGCTGCCGAGGCGGGACGCGCCAGCCGCAGCAACTCGGTCACCAGGGCCTCTCGCTTCCGGCGGAGGAGCTGCGCACCCTTGGCGAAACGCGCCGCCCGGCGCTGTCCCAGCACCAGCGCGGAGCGGGTCGGCGGGAGCCTGCCGAACTCGCTCATCAGGACACCCCCGCGGCCCGCGCCGCCCAGGTCGAGTCGCGGATGCGGACGAGGTCCTCGCGCGGGAGGCCCTCGAGAAGCCGCCACCCGGTCGAGATCGTCTCTCCCAGCCCGCGGCGCCTTTGGCCTTGGCCCACGAACTCCTGCTCGAAACGCTCCGCGAACGCGAGCGCGCGCCGGTCCGCCCCACCGAGACCGCTCTCACCCACGATAGCCGCGAGCAGCCGCGCCTCTCGCCCCCGGGCGTACGAGGCGTAGAGCTGATCGGCCCATTCCCGGTGCTCCGGCACGGTGCGTCCAGGTCCGATGCCGGCGTTCATCAGGCGCGACAGAGACGGGAGGACGTCCACCGGGGGGAAAATCCCGCGGCGGTGCAGGTCGCGGCCGAGCACCACCTGGCCCTCGGTGATGTAGCCGGTGAGGTCGGGGATGGGGTGGGTGATGTCGTCATCCGGCATCGTGAGCACCGGGATCTGGGTCACCGATCCTGCCTTGCCCTGGAGAATTCCCGCGCGCTCGAAGAGGCTGGCCAGGTCGCTGTACATGTAGCCCGGAAAGCCTCGCCGGCCCGGAATCTCTTCCCGCGCGGCAGCAATCGCCCGGAGCGCCTCGCAGTAGTGGGTGACGTCCGCCATGACGACCAGCACGTGCATGCCGGCCTCGAAGGCGAGGAACTCGGCTTCCGCCAGCGCCAGACGGGGAGCCAGCAGCCGCTCGACCGTGGGATCGCTGGCCTGGTTGAGGTACAGCACGCTGCGCTCGAGCGCCCCCGCGCGCTCGAACCGGTCAAGGAAGCCGCGAGTCTCCCGCGCGGTGATGCCGATGCCTACGAAGACGACGGCGAACGGCTCACCATGTGGAGCGCGCGCCCATTCGACGATCCGGGCCGCGAGGTCGAGCGCCGGGAGTCCCGGGCCGGCGAACACCGGTAGCTTCTGGCCGCGCACCAGGGTGTTCATCCCATCGATCGCGGAGACGCCCGTCTCGATGAACTGGGCCGGGGGCACCCGTCTCACCGGGTTCATCGGCGTGCCCCAGATGGGCCGCAGCGCCTCACCCACGGGTGCGGGCAGGCCATCGAGGGGAGCGCCCGCCCCGGTCAGGGCGCGACCGAGGAGCTCGCGGCCGACCGTCACGCTGGCGACCTCCCCCGCGAGCGTCACCTCGGCTCTGCCGGGGGCGAGTCCGAGAGTCTCATCCAGCACCTGGACGACCGTGGTCGTCTCGCCCGCCTCGATCACCTGTCCTCGTCGCGAGGGCTGCCCTGGGCTCTCGATTGTCACCCATTCCCCCGCGATCGCTCCAGGGGTGCGGCTGAGGAAGAGCAGCGGTCCCGCCAGTCCCGCGGCACCGCTGTACCTGCGCGCCATCGGGATCATGGCTGGCCTCCGGGCCGGCCCAGGGCGGCAATCGCGGCCAGCGCGTCGGCGACGCGGGCCTCCAGCTCTCCGTCGGCGGCTGGGCGCAGCGCTCTGAGGGCGCGGCGGGCAGGCGCAAGGTCGAGACGATCGAACGGCGTTCCCGACTCGAGCGCCGCCCTGGCCGCCCGATGGAGATCACGGGCGAGCGTCGCCAGGCGCCACGTCTTGGGCACCGAGGAGCGAGCGTCGTTGGAGTCGTACGCGCTCTGGGCCAGCACGGCCTCCCGGACCAGTCGCGCCATCTCCAGCACCAGCCGGTCGGCGTCTTGCAGGGTGTCGGGACCGACGAGCATGGCGATCTCGTGGAGCTCCCGCCCCCGCTGTAGCAGCTCCATCGTCTCCCGCCGAAGCTCCCCCCATCCGGTGCCCCCGGCGTTCTCGAACCACGGGGTGACCGCGTCGGCGTAGAGACTGTAGCTCGTCTCCCAATCCACCGCCGGAAACTGACGCTCGTGCGCCAGGGCGGGATCGAGCGCCCACAGGGCTCCTGCCACTCGAAGGGAGGCTTGGGTCACCGGCTCGGAGAGGTCGCCGCCGGGAGGTGAGATGGCGCAGATGAGCGTCAGGGCGCCCTGGCGCTCCGGGCTGCCGAGGGCAGTGACCCTCCCCGCCCGCTCATAGAATCGACCGAGCCGGTCGGCCAGGTAGGTGGGGTAGCCTTCCTCGCCGGGCATCTCCTGCAGGCCTGCGCTGATCTCGCGGAGCGCCTCGGCCCAGCGGGAGAGGCTGTCCACCATGACCGCCACGCGGTAGCCCATGTCCCGGTAGTACTCGGCGATGGTAACGCCGAGGTAGACCGAAGCCTCCCGCGCAGCCACCGGCATATTGGAGGTATTCACCACCATGACCGTCCGGTCCATGATCGACCGACCGGTGCGCGGATCCTCCAACCGGGGGAACTCGGCGAGGACCTCGGCCATCTCGTTTCCCCGCTCGCCGCAGCCGACATAGACGACCACGTCGGCCTCGCCGTACTTGGCGAGCGATTGCTCGATCACGGTCTTGCCGGTCCCGAAGCCGCCCGGGACCGCGACGGTCCCACCCTCCCCCACCGGAAAGAGAAAATCGAAGATCCGCTGCCCGGTCACGAAGGGACGGTCGTCGGCAAGCCGTTGCCGAACGGGTCGGGGCGTCCGCACCGGCCACCGATGGGCCAGCAGGAGCGGGGTGCCGTCGGCCAGACGGCCGAACGGTTCCGCCACCGTGAATCCACCCGCCCGGATCTCGTCGATCGCGCCGGCCTGAACGGGTGGGAGGAGCACCCGGTGCTCGAACCCCGTTCGTTCCTCCACCACACCGAGCACGTCACCGGCGCTGACCCGATCGCCGGGTCGCACCGTCGGCCGAAAGGTCCAGGCGCGATCGGTCTCCAGCGTGACCGCCTCGGCGCCAGGGTGGACCAGGTCGCCCGCCGTGGCGGCCAGGTGGTGCAGGCGCCGACCAAGCCCGTCGAGCACCGACCCCAGGAGGCCCGGTCCGAGATGTGCCGTCAGGGATTCGCCCGAGAGCCGCAGCGGCTCGCCCACCGCCAGTCCCGTCGTGTCCTCGTAGACCTGCAGCGTGGCGCGATCGCCCTCGACCCTGATCACCTCACCCAGCAGGTGGCGCTCGCCCACCCTCGCGAGCTCGTAGACCGCCGCCGCGGGAAGCGGGCTGGCTTCGACCAGGCTTCCCGTGATGCGCCGGATCCGCGCCTGGCTCACTTGAGCCTCACCGCTCACTTGAGCCTCACCCGGTACCCGATCGCCTGGCGGAGCAGCTCGAGCACGTACGCGTCG
>CAYPAE010000129.1:0-6382 GCA_964408595.1 uncultured Gemmatimonadaceae bacterium
CCGCTCGCCGGAGTTCTCGTCGAAGGCGCGGTTCCAGGTCAGGTTGACCTTGTCGATGCCGTCGGCGTTGTCGAAGACCGCGTTCAAGGCTTGGCCGAGCACCGGCTCGCTGCCGCAGATCTTCAGGTTCTTGAGCCCCATATTCGGCAGCGGGATGTTCATGCTGATCCGCTCCGACCGCTCCGTGGCGCCGGTATAGCCGTTGGTCACCCTGAAGCTCACGATGACCGCCCGGAGGCTGTCGATCCGGCTCACCAGGTCCGCGGTGTTGCCGTGGGTGGCGAGCGCATGGGACATCGGAGTCTCGGCCGCCGGCACCAGGGTCAAGGCGGGGAGCTGCCCAGCCACGGCAATCCGCAGCTTGTAGTACCGGAAGAAGGGCAGGTTGGTCGAGTCCCTGAGCACGTTTCGGATCAGCACCTCGGGCGCATTCCCGTTCACCTGCCGCAGCAGCACGAAGTCGTCGGCGCGGGCCGTCTCGTTGTTGACGTCGAAATACAGAATGATGGTCTCGGCCGGGCTGTTGATTCCCGCGCCCGCGGAGTAGTTGATCGCCGGGTAGACGAACGCCGGGGCCGAGGTCGGGACGGTGATCGGCCCCGTGATGCGCAGCGCTTCGGTCTCGGCCGCGGACGCGTCGGGGTCGATGTACACGGCCGAGATGTCGAGCGCGTCGTTCGACACGTAGTCGGCGTTGAAGGCGAACGCGCTCGGGCCCGCGTACACCACCGGCGGCTGGGCGTCCGGCGCGTTGCCGCCCGCCGTCCGAATCTGGCTGTCCAGGTTGTCCGAGCCGTAGCTCAGGTTCTGGAGCACGCCCATCGCGTCGGAGCCGCGCTGGAACATCCGCTGCTGCGCCGTGAGGAAGCTCAGCGCACCGCCCAGGACGATCACGAAGACCACCATGGCGATGAGCAGCTCGATGAGGGTGAACCCCTGTCTGGTGCGCATGTGCTCCTCGATTATGGGGCGGCGATCGTGGCGGTGCGCTTGATCGGCGTCACCAGGCCCGGGCCGGTGATCGTCACGATGATCCGGGTGATGTCACCCGTGGTCCCGGTTCCAGTCCGGATCACCTGGGTCTGGCGGGTGAAGCCGGTGTACGGGACGTTGTTCCTGGTGCTGTCGTACTTGACCCGGAGCGAGTCGTAGTTCGGATACATCCGGACCAGCGCGATCTGGGCGTCGGCGGCGGCCGAGGCCGCGATTCGCCGCTGGCTCTTGCTGGTCGTGCTCATGAACTTCGACGCGGGCGCCGCCATCATGAGCGTGATCCCGCTCAGGATGAAGGTCGCCATGAGCACTTCCATGAGCGTGAAGCCCTCCCGATTCGCGCGCATCAGAACCCCCGCTTCCAGGTGGCGCCGGTGTACCGGAACCACTCGGTCCGGCCGGTGGCGCGGACGATCTCTACCGCGCGAGTGTCACTCGAGTGCCCGGCCGTGGCCATCGCCCGCCGGCTGGTGAGATAGAAGCCACCAATGCCGCTGGCGCTGCCGTTCCGGTGGAAGATCAGCGCCGGACGGCCGCCGATGTCCCGGTCGAAGTTGATCGGCTGGGCGCCGAAGGCCCGCGCAGGCGCGCCGCCGAGGCCGAACCCGATCCGGCCGTCCAGCGGCACCGCCCGCACCCGCTCGCCGGCGTCGATCGCCCCGTTGCTGTTCCGGTCCCAGACCATCCGCACGGTCGTCTGCGCCTGGTCGAAGGTCAGGATGAGGTCGTGCTGCTTGGTGATCGCCTCGCGCTGGGCCGCCACCATCGAGGTGCTGAGGACCTGGACGGCACTGTTCGCCTCGATCCGCGAGAGGTCGACCTTGGTCAGCGCGATGGCCGCCATCATGCCCATGACGGCGATCACCATCATGAGCTCGGGCGCGCTGAACCCGCGCTCCCGGCTCCGAATCCGCACTTCCGCTCTCCACGCCATAGGACCGCTCGACCTCTCCGGCTGATGGGTAGACCCCGCGTCCCCGCCAGGTATCAAACTATGGGGCGGGGGGTGCCACGCAATTGCAAAGAGTTGGGCACTGTCAAAAACAACTACACGCCGCTGCAAATGGTGGCAGGCGTGTAACTAATTGCATATGTTTAGGCTGCACTGCGCAAACCGTCTCGGATTTTCCGAGCACAGTCTAAATGATTGACCTCTGGCCCTCCGGCACGAACCGGGCCAGCCGGCCCCGCTCATCGTGGCGATTGGGAAGCGAGATGACCGCGGTGAGGTGGCCGCCCGCTGGGGACCGGCCTATGTTCCAGGCCGGTTTCCGCCTAACCTCTTCCTCCTGCCCACGCTCATGGCCGACACCACCCTGATGGACAAGCTGGTCTCCCTCTGCAAGCGCCGAGGCTTCGTCTTCCAGTCGTCGGAGATCTATGGCGGCCTCGGATCGGTCTGGGACTATGGCCCGCTCGGCGTGGAGCTCAAGAAGAACGTCAAGGACCGCTGGTGGTGGGCGATGGTGCATGCGCGCGATGACATCGAGGGGCTCGACGCGGCCATCCTCATGCATCCCCGGGTGTGGGAGGCCTCCGGCCACGTCGCCGGGTTCACCGACCCCCTGGTGGACTGCCGCCAGTGCAAGAACCGCTTCCGGGCGGACGATTCCCGGATCAAGGGCACTCCCGGCCAACCCGACGCCCAGTGCCCGGTCTGCGGGAGCAAGGGCACCCTCACCGAGCCCCGGCTCTTCAACCTCATGTTCAAGACCTTCATGGGGCCGGTGGAGGAGCAGGCTGCGGTGGTCTACCTCCGCCCCGAAACCGCCCAGGGGATCTACGTCAACTACCTGAACGTCCTCCAGAGCTCGCGCCAGAAGATTCCCTTCGGCATCGCGCAGATCGGCAAGGCGTTTCGCAACGAGATCACCCCGGGCAACTTCATCTTCCGGACCCGGGAGTTCGAGCAGATGGAGATGCAGTTCTTCGTGAAGCCGGGGACCGACGCCGAGTGGTTCGAGCGCTGGCGGGAGTGGCGGATGCAGTGGCACCGGGACCTGGGGCTCAACCCGGCACGGCTCCGTTGGCACCAGCACGGCCCCGAGGAGCTGGCGCACTACGCCCGGGCCGCCTTCGACGTGCAGTACGAGTTCCCCTTCGGCTGGCAGGAGATCGAGGGGATCCATAACCGGGGCGACTTCGACCTCGGCCGGCACCAGGAATTCTCCGGCAAGAAGCTCGACTACTTCGAGCAGGCGACCAACGAGCGCTTCCTGCCTTACATCGTGGAAACGTCCGCCGGGGCGGATCGGGTCGCGCTCACCCTCCTGGTGGACGCCTATCGGGAGGAGGAGATCGAGGGGGAGACCCGGGTGGTGCTGGGTCTCCACCCGGCCGTGGCTCCGATCAAGGCGGGGGTCTTCCCGCTGGTAAAGAAGGATGGGATGCCCGAGCTGGCCACCTCGCTCTACCACGACCTCAAGCGCCGCTTCCCCTCCTTCTACGACGACAGCGGCGCCATCGGGCGGCGGTATCGCCGGATGGACGAGGCGGGAACACCGTTCGGCATCACCGTGGACGGGGAGACCGCGTCGGGCCGGACGGTGACGGTCCGGCACCGGGACTCGATGCAGCAGGAGCGGGTGTCGGTGGATCGGGTGGCGGATTTCATCGGCGAGCGGGTGAATGAGGGGTGATGCATGGGTGTGTCATCCTGAGCGCAGCGAAGGAGGCCATGCCCGAGTATGGGCCCCTTCACTTCGTTCAGGGTGACATTGCCCATGCGCCTCTCCGACTTCGAAGCGATGGTCCGCCGCATTGCCGACGAGGTTCCCTCCGAGTTCATGCAGGGCATAGCCGAGATCACCGTGTCGCCCCGCGCGGTGCCGCACCCCGAGCGGGCCGAGATCTTCACCCTGGGCGAGTGCATCCCGCTGCCCGCGGCCGAAGCCGCGTCCAGCGAAGGGATCCAGAGCCGGATCGTGCTGTACCACGGCTCGTTCGCCGCGCTGGCCCGGCTCCAGGAGGGATTCGACTGGCGGGAGGAGGCGTGGGAGACGCTGACCCACGAGCTGCGGCACCACCTGGAGTGGCGCGCCCGCGCGCCGGCGCTGGAGGCTTTCGACCGGGCGGTGGAGCAGAACTTCGCCCGGCAGGACGGAGAGCCGTTCGATCCCCTCTTCTACCTCGACGGCGAGCCGGCCGGCGAAGCCGCCTTCCGGGTGGAGGACGACGTCTTCCTCGATCGCATCGTGACCGAGTCGCCGTCCGCCGCGACGGTGCAGTGGCGGGGCCGCTCGTACCGGGTGGACCTGCCGGCCGGCGTGACGCTCCCCGCGTTTCTCACCCTGGACGGCGTTGCCGAGGCTCCGGCGGGCGAGCTGGTGCTCGTCCTGCGCCGGAAGCCGGGGCTCCGCGCCCTCCTTCGGCCCCGCGCGCCTTCGCAGGCCACCGTCAGCGCGGTCGAAGTATATTTCGTCCGCGATTCGGCCGATTCTCCCAACTCATGAGCCCACGATGGTCTTCGAGGCGGTGACGGCGCTGGACGGAGCCGAGGTGCTCCACCGAGCCAAGACTTTCTTCGGGGAACGCATCCCGATGCAGGCGGCGTTCCCCGAGAAGGAGGGCCCCACCTATCTCACGCTCCGCGGCCAGGGTGGGGAGGAGATCGCCTTTGCGGTGCGCCCCGGTCCTGGCGGTACGCTGGTCCGGGCGAGCACGCTCTTCTTCGACCAGGCCGTAGACCGGTTCCTCTCGACGCTCCCGCCGCGGCTGGAGGGCGCCGCGTGACCTCCAACCTCCGCCTTCGCGTCATGGTGCAGGATGCCTGGGACGAGATCCCGCTCGATCTGCCGGCCGGTACCTCGCTCGCAGAGCTCAAGCGTCTCGCGCTGGAGGGGACCAAGGTGACGCAGGACCCCGAGGAGTACCTGCTCAAGTTCCGGGGCGCCGAGCTGTACGACGAGTCGCGCTCCCTGGCCGACGCGGGTCTGGTGGCCAACGGCGCCGTGATCGTCCTCCCTCGGCGGCGCCGTCCGGTGCGCTAGCCGGATCCGACGTGCCGCTCTCCCCACTGGCGTTCCGCTCGCTCACTCTCGTCGCCGCGGGGTTCCTCGCCTTCGACGGCGCCACGCTGCTGGGGCTCGGCATCTGGTCCGGCCGCCGTGCGTTTCTCGTCGCCGGCATCGTGCTCTTTCTCTCCTCCGGCCTCGTCCTGCTCCTCTGGCGGAGGCACCTGCGCCGGCTCGACGAGATCGCCGAGGCCCGGCGGGAGCTTCGCGACGAAGCCGAGGAGCTGCGCCGGCTCCTGCGGGGGTGAGATGGCCGTCCTCGTTTTCACGCATCTCGACTGCCTTCGGCACGATCCAGGATCGGACCATCCGGAAACGCCGGCACGGCTCCGGGCACTCCTGGAGCGGGCACGCGCCGCGGACGGCGTGAAGGTGGTGGAGGCGCCGCCCGCGACGCGGGAGCCGCTCCTGGCGGTGCACGCCGAGTCCTATCTGCGAACGCTCGAGTCCATGAGCGCCCGGGGTGGTGGAGTGCTCTTTCTCGACACCATCCTGAACGGCGCCAGCTGGAACGCGGCCCTGGGCGCGACGGGCGCCATGCTCGCGGCCGTGGATCACGCGCACGCCGGGCGGGGACATGCCTTCGCTGCGGTACGCCCCCCGGGCCATCACGCGCTGGCGGGGAAGGGGATGGGGTTCTGCCTGGTGAACAACGTGGTCGTCGGCGCGCGGCACGCGCAGCGGGCCGGCCGAGCGCGCGTCCTCATCATCGACTGGGACGTGCACCACGGCAACGGAACCCAGGCGCTGATGGAAACCGACCCCACCCTGCGCTACGTGTCGCTACACCAGCATCCCTGGTATCCTGGGACCGGAATGGCGGACGAGCGGGGCGTCGGGAACGTCTTCAACGTGCCGCGCGGGCCGGGCCTCCCCGGGTCGCTCTACCTGGCCGATCTGTGGGCGGCGATCGTGGCCGCGACCACCGACTGGGATCCCGACATGGTGCTCCTCTCGGCGGGGTTCGACGCCATGACCGGCGACCCGCTGGGCGGGTTCACGCTCGAGCCCGGCCACTACGCCGATCTCACGCTGCGGGCTCGGGAGCGCTTTCCCCGGGCGCCGATCGTCGGGCTGCTCGAGGGGGGGTACACGCCCTCCCGCGTGGCCGAGGGGGCGCTGGCGCATATCGGGGCGCTGGCGTAGGTGCGGACTAATGCGAGGCAGTGGACCCGCCAGGCTTTCATCCCTCGCTCCGCTCGGGATGACCCTCGCCACCCAACGTTCTGAGATGGGCACTATTCTCAACCCCTTCGAGGCCCCCTTGAGCCACCAACTCCGCATGGAAGCCGAGGTGCTCCAACTGCGCACCAAGCACCCCTTCATCATCGCCCGGGGCGGCCGGAGTGACTATCGGACGGTCTGGGTGCGGCTGA
>CAYPAE010000130.1:0-6354 GCA_964408595.1 uncultured Gemmatimonadaceae bacterium
AGGATGACAAGGCGGACCACTGTCATGGCAGGGCCTAGTGTCAGGCTTTTCCCCCAACCGAGAACCGCCCCGGCCCCGCCAGTGCCACCGCGAGCCCCATCGCCAGCAGCGCCAGCGGCCACTCGACCCCTCCGTCCTGGACCGCGAAGCCGTTCTTGGCGTGGACGAAGATGATCGCGCCGAGCATGTCGATGGCGACCAGGAGCCCCGCGATGTCGGTGAGTGCACCGACCAGGAGGAGAAGACCGCCGCCCACTTCGGCCACCGTCGCGAAGATGGCGCCCAGTGCCGGGAGCGGAATGCCCATACCGGTGAATGCTTCGATGGTGCCGCCCAGGTTGGTGAGCTTGGGCCACCCGTGGTACAGCATGATGATCCCAAGAACCACGCGGAGAATGAGGAGCGCGGCGTCCGGGTTGAGAGGAAGCAAGCGACGCATGAGTGCAGTCCCTCCTGCCAGGGGAAGACCGACATCCTTCGGCAAGCTGGTACGTTGTCCGGGTCGGCCCGCCGGCGCCAGGCGGTCGGATCTCCAGATCGAGGTTCCGTTCGCCTTGATGGTGGGAGGGTTGAGGGCGGGACCTCCGGCATTAGCTTGAGGATAACCCACCACCGGAGGCGCGCGGTTGAGACGAGACCAGGCGCCCGAAGAGTACCAATACGAGGAAGAAGAGCCGGGACGATGGAGCCGTGGACGCTCCGAGGGAGGACGCCGCTGGGTCCGCGTCGTGCTCTTCCTGATCGTCATCCCCCTGCTGCTCGGCGCCGGCGTTGCCGTCTTCGCCGGACGGCCCATCGCGTTCGACGCCATCCGCCGGATCACCGACCACAAGTTCCCCAACGGAAAGTGGTTGGACGGCACCGAGCTGGTTCGCTGGCGCGCCGACCCGGGCCGCGCGCAGCCGGTGGTGCTCGACGCGCGGACGGAGGACGAGTACGCGGTCAGCCACCTCCAAGGCGCGGTCCGCATAGACCCCTACAAGCCGAGCCTGCGGGCGCTGCGCGGCTTCCCCAAGGATACGGCGATCGTCCTGTATTCGTCCGTCGGATATCGGGGCGCGCGAGTGGCGGATTTTCTGGCGAGACAGGGATACACCCGGGTGGTCAACCTCGAGGGCGGGGAGTTCCGCTGGGCCAACGAGGGGCGGCCCGTTTTCCGCCAGGACCGCCCGACCGCCGAGGTCCATCCCTACAACCCCACGTGGGGTCTCCTGCTCGAGTCGCAATACCGCATCAAGGCGCCGCCCGTCGAGAAGAAATCCGCCGCCCCCTGACGGGTGGGAGTCGAGGCGCCTCCCTTGTCGCGTTATGCGCTGGTGCGGCCGGCCCGGGGCGGCCCCTGCTCGGCTGGCCGGGGTGCTCAACTGACCGCCGTCCTCGGAGAGCTGCCCTCGGCACCCCGCTCGTCGGATCCCCCGCTGCCGTTCCAGATGTCCGCGGTGAGCCTCCAGGCACCATCCGCCTGGCGCTTGAGGCACAGGACGTACTGCCCCGAGTCGGCCTCCTCCTGTTCCGTTGGCGGAAGATGATACTGGCCAACGAGATAGGCAACATCACCACCCACTTCGAGACGCAGGGTGCTCACCTCCAGCCCGGTATCGGTCCCCTGCCGCCAGAACTCGCCGATCGCCTCCCGGCCGTGGACCGGCTCGTGATCCGGGGGCAGGAGCACGGCGTCGTCGGCGTAGAGGGCGGTGAGCGCCTCCGCGTCGCCTTCGTTGCTGGCGGCCACGTACCGGTCCACGGTCGCCTCGATGGCGCCCCGGGACGCCGAATCGAGCGCCTGCGACCCGTCGGCGCACCCGGCAAGTAATGCCGCCAGGGCTCCGAGGAGGGGTCGAAATTCAGGGCTGACTGTCATTTTGGCGCCAATCTTGCTAGAATTCCAAGTGTCCACAGTGGGACTGGTATACCAGCCCCCCCATTCACCTTCAACTTGGATCTTTGTGGCACGCAGATCACGCAGACATTCCGCAGTCTCCGTCCCCAGTTTCCGCCGTTCCCCCGGTCGCTCCATGCAGTCGCACCGCGATTGGCTCCTGGCCCAGCATGGGTCGGTATGCGCCTATTGCGGCACCGAGACCACGCCAGAGGCAATCACCCTGGATCATGTTCGTCCCCGTCGCGGCCAGACCGCGTACGATCGGGCGGACAACCTGGTTCTCGCCTGCAGGGATTGCAACGCGGCCAAGGCCGACACGCCTCTGGTCGCGTTTCTCATGCAGCGCCGGGCTCGTGGGGTGTTCCTCCTGCACTACGGGGAGCATCTCTCGGAGCCGCTTCGGGAACTTGCCCGACAGGCATCGGAACGGCCGATTTTCGCGAAAGAGTGAACCGGCGACGGAGCAGATGAAAGAGGGCGGCCAGCGAGCCGCCCTCTTGCACGTTCAGCCCTTGGCCTCTCCGGCCGCCGCGACCGTAGGCAACGGCACCTGCTCCGGACGGCCTCGCCGCGCCTCCAGCGCCTCCCGAAGGATCCGGCTCTGTTCGGCGGCGTGCGCCGCGGGATACCCCTCCGCCGGACTCGCGCGCTCCGGGCGCCCCACGTACGAGACCTCCACTCCGGCCGCCGCCAACTCGCGCAGCTTGGGCTCCACGTAGGTCCAGGCACCCATGTTCCGCGGCTCCTCCTGCACCCACACCAGCTCCTCCAGCTCCGCGTAGCGCGCCAGCACCGCCCGCATCTCCGGCCAGGGGAACGAGTAGAGCTGCTCCAGCCGGACGAGGGCCGGACGCCCGCTCCGCATCTTGTCGGCTTCGGCGAGCAATTCGTAGTAGATCTTGCCGCTGCAGAGCACCACCCGTGAAATCTTGCTCCCGCGGTCCCCGGTCGAGGGATCGTCGAGCACCGGCCGCCCGGCGCCGCCGGCCAGCTCTTCCAGCTTCGAGTTGGCCTGCGGAAGCCGCAGGAGGCTCTTGGGCGTCATGATCACCAGCGGCCGCTGGCGGGTGCGCCGCGCCTGGCGGCGGAGCAGGTGGAAGTACTGCGCCGGCGTCGTCGGGTTGGCCACCCGGATGTTGCCCTCGGCCGCGAGCTGGAGGAAGCGCTCCAACCGCGCGCTCGAGTGCTCGGGTCCCTGCCCCTCGTACCCGTGCGGCAGGAGCAGGGTGAGCCGGGTCGTGAGCCCCCACTTGGACAGCCCCGCCGAGAGGAATTGGTCCACGATGACCTGGGCGCCGTTGATGAAGTCGCCGAACTGCGCCTCCCAGAGCACCAGCACCTCGGGCGCGGCGGCGCTGTACCCGTACTCGAAGCCCAGCGTCGCGAGCTCGGAGAGCGGACTGTTGTGCAGCTCCATCGGCGCGAGCGCCCCGGGAAGCTTCTGGATCGGCGCCCATGCCTGTCCGGTGCTCGCGTCGTGCAGCACGAGATGCCGCTGGCTGAAGGTCCCGCGCTCGGTGTCCTGGCCGGTGACCCGGAGCGGCACCCCTTCGGTCAACAGCGAGGCGAGAGCGAGCGCCTCGGCGTGGGCCCAATCGATTCCGCCCTCAGCGAGAGCGGCGCGGCGCCGCTCGAGCTGCTTCCGGAGCTTGGGATGGACGGTGAAGCCTTCAGGCCAGGAGAGAAGCTGCTCGTTGAGCGAGGTGATGAACTCGGGCGCGAGCGTGGTCTCGACCTCCTGGCCCGCTCCGCTCAAACGCACCTCGCGCTCCTTGGTGACGGTGTGCCCCGTGCTGGCCTTGAACGCCTGCTGGATGTCCACCAGCCGCTGGTACGCCTGCTCCATCTCCTGGTCGCTCTCCTCCTGGGTGATCACGCCGGCCTCGACCAGGCTCCTGGCGTAGCGGTCGCGCACCGTCGGCAGCGCGCGGATCCGCTCGTACATCACCGGCTGGGTGTACGCCGGCTCGTCGCCCTCGTTGTGGCCGTGGCGCCGGTATCCGACGAGATCGATCAGGACGTCCTGGTGGAACCGGTCGCGGTACGCCATGGCCAGCCGCGCCGCGGCCAGCGAGGCCTCCGGGTCGTCCGCGTTGACGTGGATGATCGGGATGTCGAATCCCTTGGCGAGGTCGGACGCGTAGCGGGTGGAGCGCGCGTCCTCCATGTCGGTGGTGAAGCCGACCTGGTTGTTGGTGATGATGTGCAGCGTGCCGCCGGTGCGGTATCCCTTGAGCGCGCCGAGGTTGAGGGTCTCGGCCACGACACCCTGGCCCGCGAACGCCGCGTCGCCGTGAATCGTGATCGGGAGCGCCGCGCTGGGGTCGTGGTGCGCGTCGCGACCCCGGCGCTGCGTCTGCTTCGCTCGCGCGCGGCCGTCCACCACCGGCGAGACGAACTCCAGGTGGCTCGGGTTCGGCGAGAGCGAGATCGTGATCGCCTTGCCCTGGGCCGTCACGTACGCGCCTTCGGCGCCGTGGTGATACTTGACGTCGCCGGTTCCGCCTTCGGGCGTGAGCTGCCCGCCCTCGACCTGCCGGCCGCCTTCGAACTCGGCGAAGATCGTCTCGTACGGCCGCCCGACGGTGTGGGCCAGGACGTTGAGCCGGCCGCGGTGCGCCATCCCGATGACCACGTCCCGCGCGCCCGACTCGGCGGCCCGCTCGATGGTGAGATCGAGCATCGGCACCAGCATGTCCACGCCCTCGATCGAGAATCGCTTGTGCCCGAGGTACGCCTTGTGGAGGAACTTCTCCAGGGTCTCCACCTCGGTGAGGCGGCGGAGCAGGGCACGCTGCTCCTGGGCGGAGAGCGGCTGGCGGTAGGCGCCGGACTCGATCTTCTCCCGGAGCCAGACGCGCTCCTCATGGGTCGAGATGTGCTCGATCTCGTAGGCGATCGTGCCGCAGTAGGTGACCTGGAGGTAGGGCAGCGACTCGGCCAGCGTCCGTCCCGGCACCGCGATGCGCAGCACCTTCGAGGGGATCGCGGCCATGACCTCGGGCGTGAGCCCGAGCGTGCCCGGGTCGAGCGCGGGGTCGCCGATCGGCGGGGTGCCGAGCGGATCCAGCCGGGCGGCCAGGTGGCCGTGCATCCGGAACGCCTTCATCAGCGCCATCGCCGCGGCCACGTGGTAGAGCATCTCGGGCGCGACCGGCCCCGCGGCCTCCTCGCGCTTGGCCGCGGGGGCCGCCTTCATCAGCTGGTAGCTGACGGCCGAGAGCTGGAGGCTCTCCTCGATCAGCTCGTAGAACCCCTCGTCGCCTTGCAGCAGGTGCTCGACCGTGGCCAGGAACGCCCCCGACTCCGCGCCCTGGATGACGCGGTGGTCGTAGGTGCTGGTCACCGTCATGACCTTGCTGATCCCGAAGTCACGCAGCCGCTCCTCCGCCACGCCGGAGAACTCGGCGGGGTAGCCGATCGCCCCGACGGCGATGATGCTGCCTTGGCCCGCCATCAGCCGCGGCACCGACGCGACCGTGCCGAGGCCGCCGGGGTTGGTGAGCGACATCGTGGCGCCGGTGAAGTCGTCGGGCATGAGTCGGTTGGTGCGCGCCTTATCGACCAGCCTTTCGTAGGCGGCGTGGAAGGCGGCGAAGTCCATCGTCTCCCCGCGCTTGATCACCGGGACCACGAGTCCGCGGCTCCCGTCCTTCCGCTGCACGTCCACCGCCAAGCCGAGCGCGATTCCCTCGGGCTGGACCCGGTGGGGCGTTCCCTCGTGTGTCACCAGCGTGTGCCCCATGACGGGATGCCGCTTGGTGGCTTGCACCAGGGCGTAGGCGATCAGGTGGGTGAACGAGATCTTGTCCCGCCGGCCGCCGGCCTGGAGCGCGGCGTTGATCCCCCGGCGCCGCTCCTCGAGCACGCCCACCGGGACCACCCGGAAGGTGGTCGCGGTCGGCACCGTGAGGCTCTGCTCCATGTTGGCGACGAGCTTGGCCGCCGGCCCGCGCAGCGGAGCTGCGCCGGCTGGCAGCGGGGCAGCGGGGCCGCGGGGGAGCGGGGCCGTTTGCTCGGTGCGGAGGCCGCTGGTGTGCTGTTCCTGCCCCGCTGCCCCGCCGCCCCGCTGCCCCGCCCCATTGGGGCTCGGCCGTTCCCCCACCACGCCGCTCTCAAACAGGCGCCGCCACTCCGGACCCACCGCCGTCGGATCGCGGAGGAATTCCTCGTACATGGCCTGCGCGAAGCCCGCGTTGGCCGTTTCGAACACGTTGGGATCCACGGAGCTCACCGTTGGGTGACTGAGGTGCGCGTGAATGGAGGGCTCCGGGCACTTCCGGAGCCCTGCCACGGCATGGTTAAGATAATGGCCAGCCCAACCAACCGCAGGCGCGCCGTCCACCGATGGGCTTGCCGCTCGTCCTATATGTGGTAGGCTCCAATCCGGGACGTCGCCCGGCAGGGGTGGCCGCCCATTGCTCTCGAAACCAACTGCGGTCGGAGGCCTTGCATGCGTAGGTCTGGAATCG
>CAYPAE010000131.1:0-6351 GCA_964408595.1 uncultured Gemmatimonadaceae bacterium
AACGCGGCTGACCCGTCGGCCCTCTCTTCAGACGTCACCCTTCACCACAGCTTTCCCACCCCGGATGGAACTCGAGCCGCCTGCATCTGGGAGGCGCAGTCGATCGAGCGCCTCCAAGCGATTCTGGAGCCGATCGTCGGCCGCTACAGCAGCAACGAGTACCTGGCGGTGGAGAACCGGGAAGGATTCGCCATGCCTTCCGGGGTGCCGAAGGTCGCGACCAGCACTCGAAAGCGCACGCGCTGGTCGGACCGCCGCTAGTCGGCGACCCGTTGCAGTGCGCCGGAGTCGGTTCCGCCCCGGCGCGCCAGGCGGTAGACCGCGAGCCCCGAGGCCAGGGTGACCAGCCCCGCGACCGCTTCCGTCGGCCGCTCCCGCAGGACGAAGCCGAGGGTCCACATGCTCAGCAGGACGAACAACGCCGGCACCACGGGGTAGCCCCACACCCGGAAGGGCCGCGGCAGGTCGGGCTCCCGCCGTCGTAGCCGAAACAGTCCTACCACGGTCAGCAGCGTCATCAGGTTCAGGGTGAAGCCGGCGTAGGCCATCACCCGCTCGAACGAGTTGGTGAGCAGCAGTGCCGCGGTCAGCCCGGCCTGGACCAGCACCGCGTTGCGCGGTACGCCGCGCCCGGTGCGGGCCGCGATCCAGCCGAGCCGCGGCAGGGCGGACGCCACCGCCTGGGTGACGCGGGATCCCGCGAGCACCATTCCGCTGATCGTGGCGACCAGCAGCGTCGCGATGACCGCGCTCATCACCTTCCCGCCGGCTGGGCCGAACATGCTGCTTGCGCTGAGGGCACCCACCTCGACCACGCCGGCCAGGCGGTCGAGCGGCACGGTGCGCAGGAAGGTCCAGTTGAGCAGGACGTAGAGCAGCGTGACGAGGGCGGTTCCGATCACGACCGCGCGGGGGAGCACCCGCTCCGGGTCCCGGATCTCGCCCGCCACATACCCGGCCGCGTTCCACCCGGAGAAGGCGTAGGAGACGTAGATCAGCGACACGGCGAACGCGGAGCTGGTAACGTCCAGCCACGCGGAGGATGACGGCGTGAAGTCGAGTGGCTCGGGCCGGCCGTACAGGATCCCGGCCGCGATGAAGCCGAGGATCAGGAGGAGCTCGATCGTGGTGATCGCGACCTGGAACCGGCGAGCTATCCTCAGGTCGGCGGCGTGCACCAGGATGACCAGGGCGAGCACCGCGAGCGAGCCGGCCAGCGGGCCCACCGGCGCCAGGGCCGAGAGGTAGCGTCCGAAGGCGATTCCCGCGAGCGCGATCGGCGCGGCGAAACCCACCGTCATGGAGACCCACCCGCCCAGGAAGCCGAGCAGCGGGTGGTAGATGCGGCCGAGGTAGACGAACTCGCCGCCGGAGCGCGGGAGCGCCGCGCCCAGCTCGGCGTAGGAGAGCGCGCCGCAGAGCGCGACCGCTCCACCAACGACCCAGAGCGCGAGCAGCGCGAACCCGGACCGGATCCCCACCACCTGGAAGCCCAGGCTGGTGAAGACGCCGGTCCCGATCATGTTGGAGAACAGAATGGCGAGAGCGGTCGCAAGACCGATTCCCCGCGGCGCCCGGCGCTCCTCGACGCCGGCGGCCGTCACAGCCCGACCGACACGCTTCCGTAGAAGAAGGCGCCGCGGATGCCGTACGGGGTCACCCGCGAGTAGCGGAAGATCCCGAAGAAGCTGTTCGCCGGGTCCTGCTCCGGCGGGAAGACGTCGAACAGGTTGTTCGCGCCGATGCTCACGTCGTACCGCCCTCCGAAGGTGTAGCCCAGGTTCACGTCGGTGATCACCGCCGCCGGCACCGTCTCGTTCGGCCCGAAAAGATTGATGCTCTCCACCGCGCCGTAGCGCGTGGCCCGGAGCAGTCCCGTGAACTGTCCCACCTGGTACCGGCCGCTGGCGATGATCTTGCTCGGCGGGAGCGCGTTCTCGATGTAGCTCCGCTCCTGCGGGTTGAACAGGTCCGCGCCGCCGATGCCGGTCGGTCCCCGCACCGCGCCGCGGATCCGGGTGCGGTTCACGTTGGCGGCCCCGGTCAGCGTCAGCACGCCGTTGCCGAGCACCACGGGGTACCGGGCGGTCACGTCGACCCCCCGCGCGCGAGTGTCGATCGCGTTGGAGAAGAACTGGACCGCCTGCACATCGGGGAAGGCGGCGAGCGCCGCGTCGATCGCCGGGTTGTCGCCCCGGTCGAGCACTCCCGAGGCCACGATCCGGTTCTTGACGTCCACGATGTAGCCGTCCACCGTCACCCGCAGCCGGTCGCCGGGCGTAACGGTGAACCCGGCGCTGTAGCTGGTCGAGGTCTCCGGTCCGAGCGCCGACACGCCAAGGACGCGGGTGACAGGAGACAGGTTATTGAAGACGCCGACCTCGAGCTGCTGGTTCCCCACGAAGAAGGTGGAGACCTTGTTGGTATAGAGCTGGTGCAGCGAGGGAGCGCGGAACCCGCTGTTCACCGCGCCGCGCACCGCCACGCCTCCGCCCAGCCGGACCAGTGCCGTCGCCTTGCCGATGACCTTCTGCCCGAAGTCGCTGTAGTCCTCGAACCGCCCCGCCGCGCCGAGCTGGACGCGCTCGCTCACGTCGGCGACGGCATCGGCGTATACCCCCGTGTTGGTCCGCCCGCGATCCACCGCGTTCCGCAGCTGATAGCCGGGGAATCCTTCCGACCCGGAATCGAGCTGCGAGCCGTCGGGCGTCTGTCCCGCGGGGCCCGGGGCGTAGTTCTGCCACGACTCCTCCTGGCCCGGCGTGATCCGGTAGCGCTCCACGCGGTACTCGGCGCCCAGCGACAGGCCGAAGGCGGCGAGCGGTCCCGCGTCGAGCCAGCGGCGGTTGAGGTCGAGCCGCGCGGTGTTCTGGCTGTAGAAGAGACCGCCGGCCTGGAACGAGCTCGGGCTCTGGTCCCGGAGCGAGGCGTTGAGGGTGTTGTCGACCCCGAAATCGAAGCCGTTCGCGCCGTAGGTGTTGCTGAGGTCGAAGTTCCAGCCGCCGCGGGTGGCCCGGACGCCGCCGGTGAGCGCGCGATCGGTGATGTCGGTCGTGATGACCGGCAGATAGCCGTCGGGGTAAAGCGTCAAACTGCTCACCGCCTGGTCCGCGGGGAAGCGGAAGAAGGCGGTGGCCTCGCCGTTCCGCTGGGTGAGCCCGCCGAAGCCGTAGACTTCGGTGCTGTCGCCCACCGGGATGGCGGCGTTCGCGAAGAGCGATCCGTTGGTGAGCTTCGAGTCGCCGATCCGCTGCACCTTGTCGATGTCGAAGCCACGGGCCGCGATCCGGGCGAGGTCCGCCTGGAATTCCGCCTCGCTGTTGTATTCGCCGTTGTTCCCGAACTCCCCGAAGTTGAACAGGTTGCCGAAGTACACGTTGCCGGTCCAGGTCCCCACCCGGTCGCTCGGTTGGCGATCGCGGTACTCGGCGGTGACGCTGAGGAACCCGCCGTCGCCGATCGGGATGCCGTAGTTGGCGTCGGCGCGGAGCGACTCGCCGTCGCCGTCGCCCGTCACGCCGGCCAGCGTGCTCACCGCACCGCCGGGGCCATCCTTCAGGACGATGTTGATCACGCCCGCGATGGCGTCGGACCCGTACTGCGCCGCGGCGCCGTCGCGCAGGATCTCCACCCGCTCGATCGCCGCCGCGGGGATGCTGTTGAGGTCTACCCCGGCCGTGCCCTGGCCAATGTTGTCGCCCAGGTGGACCAGCGCGCTGGTGTGGCGCCGCTTGCCATTGATGAGCACCAGCGTCTGGTCGGCACCGAGGCCGCGGAGCTGGGCGAAGTCTACGTGGTCGTTGCCGTCGGTCTGCGTCTGGGTGACCGACTGCACGGCCGGGGCGACGTAGTTGAGGATCTGCGTCAGCTCGGGAGTACCGAGCTTGGCGATCGGCGCCACGGGCAGCACGTCCACCGGGACAGGAGTGATGTTGCGCAGGTACTGGAACGACCGCGTGCCGGTGACCTCCAGCTCCTCGAGCTCGGTGGCGGCAGCCGCGGAGTCGGCGGGCTCCTGCGCGGCGGCGGGTAGCGCGCCTCCCAGCGCGATCAGGACGGCGGCGAGACCCCGGATGGACGACGGCTGCGACATGCGTGGCTCCTCTCGAGATTCAGGTGGCTGAAGTAAGCGAACGGCCCGCGGGAGATTCCCGCGGGCCGTCGCGAACGACGCAAGCCTCCCGTCGGTCATCCCGGTGAGCGGGGCGGGAGCCGGGTACAGCAGCGAATGGATGGCATGGTCGAGAGGTTACCGGCCGATACTTGGGTTGTCAACACCGGCACTCGCGGCCGCGGGGAGCGGTTCGCTCAGACCCCCACGGGAACCGCCGCGAGCCGTTCGGCCAGCTCCGCCGCGCTCCGGGGCCGATCGTCGGGCCGTTTCTCCAGGCAGGCGAGCACCAGGGCCTCCAGCTCCGCGGGGATCGGCTGGTCGGTCCGCTGCGACGGCGGCACGGGCGGGTGCTGGAGGTGCTTGAGGATCGTCTGGAGCGGGGTGTCGCCCTCGAAGACCAGGTGGCCGGTCAGGAGGTAGTAGGCGACGCAGCCCAGCGAGTAGAGGTCCGCCCGCCCGTCCACCGTCTGATCGTGCGCCATCTCCGGGGCCATGTAGGCGGGCGTGCCCGGCGTCATTCCGGCGGCGTCGGCGAGGGACTCCTCGCTCGGCCCCGCCATGGACCTCACCAGGCCGAAGTCGAGCACTTTCACGAAGTCGTCGCGAAGCCCCAGCCTCCCCAGGTGAATGTTCGCGGGCTTGATATCGCGGTGGACCAGGCCGTTGGAGTGGGCCTCCTCCAGTGACTCGCACACCTGGAGGAGAATGTGAACCACTCTCGCGGCCGGCAGCGGTCCCTGGCTCCGCACCAGCAGCTCCAGGTTGGTCCCTTCCAGGAACTCCATCACCAGGTAGAGCGTTCCGTCCTCCGTCACCCCGAAGTCGTAGAGCTCGACGGTATGGGGCGATCGCAGCCTGGCCGCCGCCTCCGCCTCGCGGCGGAAACGGGCGGCGGCGTTCTGCGCCATGGTGCCGTCTCCCGACGCGAGCACCTCGGGCCGGATCAGCTTGATCGCCGCCGGGCGGGCCAGCATGCGATGCGTCGCCCGGTAGACCTCACCCATCCCGCCCTGGCCGAGCAGCTCGCCCAGCCGGTAGCTCCCCATCTCCCGCTCTCTGGTCACCTGCTGTCCGAGCCGGGCCACCACGTGCGAGATCACTACCGCGACGCCGAGCATGAGATAGTTGGGGTAGTGCATGAGCACCACGTTTCGCAGCGCTCCGTACTCGTACAGCCCGGCGGCCTTACCGGCGATCATGCCGATGGAGTCCATGGACGCCGCGATGAATCCGGCGATCAGCATCTTCCACGGGTTGGCGGGCACGATTGCCGCGGTGATGAGAATGATCGGCCCGATCCAGGTGATCATCGGCCTCATGTCGGTCGGCGCAAACGCGGCCTCTCCCCAGTGGATCAGGACGCCGATGCCGAACGCCATGACCACCATGTACCCGAGGGCGAGGTCCATGACGAACGCGGGATTGCGCCGGCCCGTCCGGAGATAGGCATACACCGCGAGGGAGATGGAGATGCAGCCGGTGGCGATGCCGTCCACGACATTGAACCGCGCCCACCGCTGGTCGCCGCGGTCGGTCAGGTAGATCGCGAGGTGGCCCAGCGCCGGCGCGAAGGTCCAGAGCCCTGCCGCGACCAAGGCCATGATCTCGACCCGCCGGGATGCCTGGCGGAGGAGGTCGTCGGGCAGCTTGCGGATCCGGCCCGAGATGCTCTTGAGCTCGGTGGAGGTGTCGCGGGTGAGGTGGCCGATCAACTTCGGTGTCGGCATCGCTTACTCCGGGACCAGCGAGCGGAGCCGCTCGACGTCCTCGGGACGGTCGAGATCGGCGAGCAACGCCGGCGGCCATTGCATCGCGGCAGCCTCGTCGCGATGGTCTCGAATGACGCGCCGGCCGCCCGCTGGGCCCGCCGCGCGGAGGGCGGGGAACAGGGCGCGGGAGTAGAGCGTCGGGGGAGCCTGCACGTCGCCGTAGAAGGAGACGACCAGAGGCTCGGGTCCCTTCCGGAAGCGGGCGACCAGATCCGCCGACATGGCGGACGTCACGAGGGGCATGTCGGCGAGAATCACGACCGCCGCCTCACAGTCGGCGGGAACCCGCCCGATGCCCGCCTGCAACGAGGAATGCATGCCGCCGGCGTGATCCGGGTTCACCACCAGGGACACGGCGAGCCCCTGGACGGCTCCCGTCACCCGCTCCGCCTCGAATCCGAGCACGACGATCACGGGCGAGAGGCCGGCCTCGAGCGCGCGCCGCGCCGCGCGCCGCACGAGCGCTTC
>CAYPAE010000132.1:0-6333 GCA_964408595.1 uncultured Gemmatimonadaceae bacterium
CTCACCGGGCAGCTCGGCGACGTCATGAAGGAGTCGGCCCGGGCGGCGTGGACGTATGCCCGCTCGCACGCGGCCGGCCTCCAGATTCCCGACGACATGTTCGACCGGGACATCCACATCCACGTTCCGGCCGGGGCGATCCCGAAGGACGGTCCGTCCGCGGGGGTCACCATGGCTTCGGCAGTCGTCTCCACCCTGTCGGGGCGGGCGGTCCGGCACGACATCTCCATGACGGGTGAGATCACCCTGCGTGGCCGGGTGCTGCCGATCGGCGGCGTCAAGGAGAAGGTGCTCGGCGCGGTTCGGGCCGGCATCAACCGGATCGTCGTGCCCAAAGACAACGAGCCCGATCTCGAGGATCTTCCGAAGGAAGTTCGCGACAAGATCGAGATCTACCTCGTGCAGGAGCTGGGTGAGGTCCTGGCGCTCACCCTGCGTGGCGCCAGCTTCCGCGAGGGGCGGCTGCTCTTCGGGGACGAGAAGAATCCGAGAGATGTCATGCCGCTGTCCTCAGGATTCCGGCATTAGAGAAGGGACATTGTCACCCTGAACGAAGTGAAGGGGGCCATCTTCGTGGTTGGCCCCCTTCGCGGAGCCTGCCCTGAGCGCAGCCGAAGGGCTCAGGGTGACAATGCTCTCCGCCGCCACAATGCTCTCCACCGCTTCTCCGCCTTCTATTCCCTACCTCTTCTCCACCTTCTCCTTCCTCAGCGCCCGCATGGCCGCGTGGGTCAGCTCGCCGGCGCTGGAGCCGTCGGTGGGATGGGTGGCCCATCCGACACTCACGTTGAGCGGGATGATCACTCCCTCCGCGGTGGTGGCCGCCTGCTCGCCGAGGACGCGCCGCAGCTTGGCGGCCAGGACCGCCGCGCCCGCCGCGCCGGCTCCGCGGAGGATCATCGCGAACTCCTCGCCCCCGTACCGGCCGATCACGTCGCTCGCGCGGACGCTGGAACGGAAGACGTTCGCGAAGTGCAGCAGGACCTGGTCGCCCACGACCTGGCCGAAGCGCTCGTGCACCTCGCCGTACCGGTCGAGGTCGAAGACCACGAACGCCAGCGGCCCGCCGTGCCGGCGGCCATACTCCACCGCGTACTCCAACTCCGCCATCAGCGCGCCGTGATTCAGCAGGCCGGTCAGCTCGTCCCGGTGGAGCATCTCTCGGAGCCGCCGGCCCCGCTCCGCCCGGGTAATCACGGTCTGGAGCAGGAGCTCGGCCGGCGCGGAGTCGGGAACGAAGTCGTCGGCGCCCGCGCGCAGCGCCTCCACCTGGTCGGAGGTCTCCGGCGCGCCGATGACGATCGTGGGAAGCAGGTGGAACCGCGGATCCTGACGCACCATCCGCACCACCGAGAATCCATCGGCATCGGAAAGACGCGGCGCCACCGCGAGCAGATCGGGAACCTCGCGGTCGAGCAGCTCCTGAACCGGCTTGGCGAGCGGGCTCCGCACCACCCGGATGTTCGCCTCTTCCAGGACGGCGCCGAGCCGGGTCGCACGCTCGGCGTCTCCGTCGAGCAGGAGCACGGTGGACGGCGGAGCGCCGGTGCGCGCCAGGGTGCGGGCGTATCGCGGGAGGTCCTCCACCATCCGGTCGGCGGGGAAGACCGCGTCCACTCCTGCGGCGACCGCGCGGAGCCGGTCCACCGCGCGCAGGCTCTCGATCAGAACGACCGCCCGTGGCCGGGTGGAGCGCCGGCTGGTCCAGGCCGAGGCGACGGCGGAGGGATCGCCTTCGCCGGGCCCGGTGCCGATCACGATCATGTCGGGACGCTTGCCGCCGGTGACGGCGAGCGGTTCGTCCTTCCGGGTGCGCAGGTCCACCGCGTAGCCGACGGCGACGAGGGCCTCGGAGAGCTGGTCGCGATCGGGACCGGGGGGCAGCACCAGGACCGCGCGGAGACCGACCTGAGCCGTCCCGGGGCCCACGGTGAATCGCGTGCGCGCGGCCGTGAGTGTCGCTTCGAGCCGCTTTACCACGTCGTCCAGCTTCCCGGCCTGCGCCGGCGGGGGGTCCGACATGACGAGCCGCTCGGCGGCACGGGCGATCTCACTGATCTCGGGGTAACCGTACGACCCACCCGAGCCGGCCAGCCGGTGGAAGCCGGTTCTGAGCACCGGCAGCACCTTCTCACCCTTCCGGAAGGAGTCGATGTCGGATCGCAGCTCCGCGAGCATCTTCGGAAGCTCGTCCAGATATTCCCGCTGAAGCTCGCGGTAGGCGTCGTCGTAGGCGTCGCTCATGGGCTCCTGAACCGCTCGAGGGCGAGCCGCGCGGCGGCGACGAACGAGGCGGCGGTACTCCAATGGCCCCGCACGTCGTTCCCGTTCCGGGCGGCGAGGATCGCGATCCGGTCGTCCACCACGAGGATGATCGGCATCCCCGGCCACCGATGTGGGTCCGTCGCCACAACCTCAACCGGCGCGAAGCCTAGCTCCACCGGACCGGTGGCGGCCAGGCTGAGCGGCAGGCCGGCGGAGTAAGGGCGCCGGAGCGCCGGCGCGAGAAGCGGGTACGCGTCCGCCGGCGCGAGGAGGCCGACCGACTCGGCCGCGCGGGCGACCGCGTGCGTGATGAGCTGGAGCAGCGCCCGGCTGGAGAGCAGCTCCACCAGCGTTTCGGTGTCCGGCACCGACGCGGCATCGAGCTCACGGCTCAGCCGCTCCAACGCCTGGCCGTGGTCGTTGGAGATCCGGGCGATCAGTGCCGCCGGCGCCTCGGGGCGATAGCGCCGGGGACGCCCGTCATCCACTCGTGCCGCGCCCTTGGAGACGAGCCCTTCCAAGGCGCTGTAGGCATTGGCCCGGGCGAGGCCGGCCGCCCGGGCGATCGCGTATCCGGTTCCAGGTCCGCTGGTCAGCAGGACCTGGTAGATCAGGCCTTCGGTCGGGGTAAAGCCGAAACGGGTGAGGTCAATGGAAGGCACGGGTCGTAGTATGTCATACTACGCTCGCGCCCACAAGATTCAGACGTACTCCAGCGGCCAGCCGAGCAGCTTCGCGATCAGGGCGAGCCGGAACGTGATGTCCACTTCGCGACCCTCGGTCGTCTTGGGGTCGAGGTGGAGCGGGTAGTAGTGGTAGGTGATCTTGTTGAGCGCCTTGGGCTGCGACCGCAGGTTCTTCGGCCGCCAGACCCCGATCTCGTCGCAGTCCTTGAGCAGCCGGGCGAGCACCTTGGTTGCCACCGGAGCCCATTCCAGCGCCCCCATCCTGGCGAGCAGCTCGATGTAGTGCAGGGCGAGCGGCAGGTCCTTGGGGTAGCCCTTCGCGTCGGCCTCGATCGGATCGCCGAGCAGCAGGTGCTGGGGCTTGATCGAGCGCTTGCCGACCTGAATGAAGAAGGCCTTCTTCGGCGCCGGCTGGGCGAGGTAGTGCCCGAGACGCTCGGTGAAGCCGGCCCGCTCCCGCCGGAGGTTCGGCATCGCGGCGATCATCGCGACCGAGTACCAGCTCGGCGGGTGAGCCTCGGGGTGGAGGGCGAGCACCTTGCCGGACTTCACGAACGGCTTCTCGGCGGTCGGACTGCGGAGGAACTGGGAGATCGAGTTGGCGATCTTGTGCCCGGCCCCTCTGAGCCTTGGATCCTCCGCGTAGCCCGACTCCGCCAGCGCCGCCGATGCCGCCTCTCGGATGTTGTCCCGAGCCCAGACCGTCGCCTCGGGGTCGCTCTTCACCAGCCTCTGCAACTCGAACATGAGGGAGGGATCCTCGTCCCGGGAGAGCAGTCGGAAGAGGACCCGGTCGGCCAGCTTGAACGGGCGACCCGTCCGGGGCCACTCGAGCTGAAGCAGCCGGCGGTAATTGGGGATGGTTCCGACGTCCTTGATCCCCTGGGCGACGGAGGGCGCAAGTCCGAGGAGGTTCCCACCCCAGGTGCCGGTGTCCTTCTGCTTCTTGACCACGGCCAGGGCGGTCTTGGATTCACACACCGCCAGATGGGCAGCCTCGCTGGCCTCCGGCGTCGCGTACCCGGCCGGGGCCAGCTCGGTCAGCGTGCGGTAGCGGATCGAAGCCCCGGCGTTCTCGAGCAGCCAGGCGAGGGGAATCCGGTGCTGGTTGGGAAGTTCCAGGAGCGCTCCTGGGGGAGTGTGCGCGGAAACGGCGGCGCGGAAACGGCGGCAAGATAGAGGGGAGGGGGAGGCGGCGGTAGGGCGCCGCGATCCCTTGGCAGCAGCCTAGGACCCGGCTTCTTTCCGCCTCGTCTGGCCGGCCTCATGGAATTCGGAGGCGGGATGCCACTGTGGCTGGGCTGGAGCGTTGGCTATTGACACCGCTGTCCTGACAGTGACGCGAAGCTGTTGCAACGCGCCGTCGTAGGTGAACCACGGGAGAATCTCGTCACTCGGCTGGTGGTACCGCTCGGCGGTGTACTTGTCCTTCTGCTCCTTCCCATACTCCGCAGGCTTGCCGACGTAGCGCGACCCGTTCTCCACCGACGTGCCCGGCACGCCGACGCGGGCCAGCGGGAAGTGGTCGGACCGGAAGAAGGCGCCGCGGAGCAGGGCCTCCTCATTGCTGGTCACCTTCAGCCCTTCCGCCGCGGAGGCCGCCACGAAGGCCTTCCCCAGGGTGGACTGGTCGAGGCCGAGGGCGGAGACGTCCGACGTCCGTCCGTACAGGTTCATGACGTCGAGGTTGAGGATCGCCGCGACGTCGCGCAGGGGGATCGGCGGGGCGTTGGCGAGTGCCTGCGAGCCGATCAGCCCCGATTCCTCGGCGGCGAAGCCCACGAAGATGAGCGAGCGCCCGGTCCGCACCCCGCTCCGGACGAAGCCCTCGGCGGCCGCGAGGACCGCGGCCGTGCCCGATGCGTTGTCCTCGGCGCCGTTGTAGATCGAGTCGCCGTCCACCGCCGCGCCGATCCCGAAATGATCGTAGTGCCCGCCGATCAGAACCGCTTCTTTGGCCAATGGGCCGCGTCCCGGGAGCCGGCCCAGCACGTTGGCCGTTTCGGTCCGGCGGATCACGCTCCGCACCGAGCCCTCGAGCGTGACGCCCAGCGGGACCGGCTCGAACCCCTTGCGCGCCGCGGCGGCCGTGAGCGACGCCAAGTCCTGACCGCCGCTCTTGCACAGCCGCGTCGCGGTCTCCTGCTGGAGCCATCCGGCCGCCACCAGCGAGTCGGGCGGGCTTTCCAACCGCACCTGCGGCCCGATCCAGCGGGATAGGATCGCCGACCATGGATAGGTGGCGCTCTCGGTGGTGTGAATCAGCAGGAGTCCGGCGGCGCCCTGCCGGATGGCCTCCTCGATCTTGTAGGTCCACCGGCCGTAGTAGGTGAGGATCTTGCCCCGGAAAAGGGTCGAATCCTGGAGGCCGGGATCGTTCACCAGCGCCACCACGATCTTCCCCTTCGCATCGAGCCCGGCGTAGTCGTTCCAGCCGAGCTCGGGCGCCACGATCCCGTATCCCACGAATACCGCCTCGCCCCGCACGCTGACTGAGGAATCGTTCCTCATCGACCAGAGGACGTAATCGTCCTTCCACACCAGCGGGGTTGCGACCGGTGCGGTGACCGCGAGGGTCGGAGCGGGCGTCAGTGAGATGACGGGCACCCGCTGGAAGTAGCTCCCGTCGTCCCCCGCGGGCTCGAGGCCCAGGCGCCGGAACTGGGACGCGATGTACTTCTGCGCCAGCTCGCCGCCCCGGGTGCCGGGGGCCCGGCCTTCGAGCGCGTCGTCCGCCAGGAACTCGAGATGGCTCCGCAGTACATCGGCGCTCAGCGCGGCAGCGACCCGCGCGCCTTGGGAGACCGGCTTCTGCGCCGACAGAGGGGCGATCGGGGCGAGGGCGAGCATGGAGAGCAGCGAGAGAGTTGAACGCATGCGGTCTTCCTGGAGCCGGGCCGGCGGAGCCGGACCGGTGGATTCAATGGTCGAGCCGGGCCCCGCACTCGAGAAGGACAATGGTGCCGGGAGATCCGAACCCGCCTTCACTGGTCAGCACCAGTACGCGGTCGTCCAGCCAGGAGATTCCTTCGCCCTGGAGCTGAAGTCCGGCGGCGTCGCAGGCAATACCGAGCGGGAGCAGGTCTCCCTGTCGGACGAAGCCGAAAAGATAAATGGACCGGTAGGTCCGAACCGCCACCCGGTCGCCCGAAGGCGACATCGCCGCATCGGTGACCATGTCCGCCAGGCCGTCGGAGTCGATGAGCAGCTTCCCGGCCGCCTCGGCGGTTACTGTGCGTCCGCCGCCCCAGGATGACGCGGGCACCCGGAACACTCGCACCGACCCGCCCCGGGTCTTCGTGATCAGGTGTGCGGCGCCGTCTCCGCCCACGAACATCGCCTCGACATCCCGCGACCCACCCGGGTAGCGGAGCTCGAGCAC
>CAYPAE010000133.1:0-6332 GCA_964408595.1 uncultured Gemmatimonadaceae bacterium
AGATGGCCGATCGCGGCCTTCACCCGGGCGAAGCTCACCGCCCGGGTCTCCACCGTGCCCGAGACGAACGCCGGCGCCTCAGGCCGGCCCGCCCGGCCCGCGGCCGCGTTGAGCCGGGCGCGCACCGCCAGGGGGTAGGTGCCGCCGTTCACCCGGGGGTTCACCTCCGCCAGGATGGCGCGGAGCCCGCCCGTCACCGGGTCGCGGTACTCGACGAAGTCGAATCCGACCAGCCCGGTGTATCCCTGGCTCCGCATCCAGTTCGCGAGGATCCGGGCCCACGCCTCCATCGCGTCCACGGTGCGCGCGGACGAAGGAAGCTGGTTGCCCGCATGGGTGAGACCGCGGCTCCACCGCTGGTCGGTGATCCCGCTGCAGAGCAGCGGCCCGTCGTCCGAAGGGATGTGGATCTGCACGTTGGGCGAGACCGTTGCCTCGACCATCGCCTCGACCAGGTAGATCCGGTTGTCGGCCCGGGACGCGAGCCGGCGGAGGAGGCTGTTGGTGTCCTCGCCCCCGCGGCCGACCACGAAGGTGGATGAGCCCGACGCGCCCGAGGCGCCGCGCACGATCACCCTGGCGGACGTCCGGAGCTGCCGCTCGATCGCCGCGCGTACCGGCTCGAGGTCGCGGCGGCGGCGCCCGCCCGGATGGGCCAGCTCGGCCACTTCGCCCTCGGCCACCGGAATGCCCAGCTCCTGCGCCTTGGCGCGCATGTGGTGCTTCTGGTCGGCGTACTTCGTGATCCGGGGTGAGCCGTCCATCCGCACCGGGATGCCGGTCTCCCGCTCCATCACCTCGGCCAGCGCCATCACGTCGGTCGTGGCCGCGTAGGGCTCGATCGTCACTGCGTCGGCGCCGAGCGCGCGGGCCGCGCGGCTCAGAACCGCGGGGTCGCCCAGCAGCCGCTCGGCGAGAGGGCGCCCCGCGCCGCGCCCGTTCCCGCCGGCGACGATGATGTGCTCCGGGCGCGGCCCCAGCCCCAGGCCGGCGAGAAAGCCGAGGTAGCCGGGATCCACCGGCCGGGGGACGCATACGGCGTCGCCCTCGCCGGCGAGGAGCAGCGCGCGCTCGGGGTAGCGGTCGAAGCCCGGGATCGCTTCGCCCAGTCCGTGCAGCGAGCGCAGCGAGCCCACGCAGTGGAGGTAGAATCGTCGGCGCATGGAGGGTGGGTTAGGCGAACCGGATGCGATCGTACTCGGAGTAGACCAGCGAGCGCGACGGCCGGAGCTTGCCGGTGGACTCGAAGGGGATGCGGCCGACCAGCCGCACCTCGAACTCCACGCCGGGGCCGAGGACGGGACGCACGGTGCGCTCGATCTCCTGGAGCCGCTCGGCGGACGGCGGCTCGTCGGCCACCGCGTAGAGCACCACCCGGTCGCGGCGCTCCTGCACCAGCTGGTACTGCCTCATCCATTCCCGGGGACCCCACACCAGACGACTGACGATCTCGTAGGGGTGCAGCAGGCGGCCGTCGGGGAGCGGGAAGTAGTCGATCATCCGTCCCTGGATCTCGCCGATGGTCGAGAACGGGGCGCCGCACCGGCATGGCGCGCTTCGGGTCGCGAGATCGCCGATCCGGTAGCGGATGAACGGCATCGCGTAGGCGTGGAGATTGGTCACCACGACCTCGCCGCGCTCGCCCGGATCCACCGCCCGGCCGTCGCGCAGCACCTCGACCAGCACGCCGTCGTCGCAGGTGTGCAGGTCACCCGAGTGGCGGCATTCCCAGGCCATGAGGGGGCACTCGTGGCTGGCGTAGGTCTCGTAGAGCGGCGCGGCGAAGGTCTCGCGGATCCGGAGCCGCATCGCCGGGGTCGCCACCTCGCCGCCCACGATCACCACCCGGGGCCGCACCGAGCGCACCACGTCCGCCAGCTCGGGCGCGGTCAGCCGGTCGAGCATGCCGGGAAGACCGACCAGCACGTCCGGCCGCACCTCGCGAAGCTGCGCGGCGACCTGGGCCGGATCCTGGAGCCCGTCGATCAGCTGCTTCTGGTGGAACCCGAACGCCCGCAGCGAGCGGCCGACCAGCTTCTGATCTTGGGTCGCGGGCCGGCCGGCGACGCCCACCGCCACGACGCGGTCGCGGTGCCTGACGCCGAAGGTGCTGAAGGCGCGGAGCCGGAGCAGGTACTGGAGCTTGTCCTCCAGCCAGGTGCGGCGGATGGTGAATGGCTCGCCCGACGAGCCGCTGGTGCGCACCGAGAGAAGGGCATCCGGATCGTGTCCCCGCGCGAGCACGCCCGCGGCCCCCTGCCGGCGCATCTCCGCCTTGTCGGTGAAGGGGATCAGCTCGAGGTCGACGGTGCCGCGGATGTGGCGCGGATGGAGCCGGTGGAGATCGAACAGCCGGCGGTAGAACGGCACCGATTCGTACGCGTGCACCACCAGCCGCCGGAGCCGTGCGTCCTGCCAGGCGCGGAGCTCGGTTCTGGCCGCGCGCGCGTGGCGCCACGCGGCCGAGAGCGCGGGCCCGATTTCCGGGCGGCCCCCGGTCATCCGACCGCCTTCAGTGTGGGGTGCTTCTCGGTGCGCGCAGCCGACGGCGGGAGGCCGAGCAGCTCGCGGGCGCGGACCGGGTCGGCGAGCGGGCGGCCGAAGCTCTCGGTGATGTCGGCCACCCGTTCCACCAGTCCCTGATTGGTGGCCAGCTCGCTCCGGTCGAAGCCGTGGTAGATGTTGTCCTCCAGGCCGACGCGGCAGTGGCCGCCCATCGCGATCGCCAGGGCGTTCATCGGCAGCTGGAAGAGCCCGATCCCCGCCGCCGACCAGAGCGACTCCGGGGGCAGGTCCTCGAGCATGCCGGCGAGATGCCGCGCCGTGGCGGGGACGGAGTAGCGCGAGCCGAGCAGCAGATTGAAGTAGTAGGGGGGCTCGCCCAGCATGCCCTTCGCGATCAGCATGTTGGCGGCGTTGATCATCCCGTAGTCGAAGCACTCGAGCTCGGGCTTGATCCCCTTGGCCACCATCTTCTCGCCCAGCGCGATGACCATCTCCGGATCGTTCTGACTGGTCCCGGTGGGGAAGTCGAGGCTGGTGAGCGTGAGGCTCGCCAGATCGGGCCGGGCCGCGCCGGTCAGCTCGAGCACCTCGCTCCGCCGCTCGAGCTCGGGGAAGTTCCGGCCGCTGCAGCTCACGCACATGATCGCGTCGGGATGCTGCGCCCGGATGCCGAGGATCATCTCCTCGTAGATCCGCGCCTGATACGTCGGCGAGCCCTCGTCGTCGCGCGCGTGCAGATGCACGATCGCGATGCCCCGGTCCAGCGCCCGGCAGGCCTGATCCACCACCTCCGACGGGGACACCGGCACGTGGGGCGTCATCGCCTTGGTCGGGATCATCCCCGTGGGGCAGAAGTTGACGATCAGCTCGTCGTACGGCGTGAGCGGATGGGGCAGCGGACGGGTCCGGCCGGCGGCGCCGGATGGCCGGCGGCGGTGCGGCCGGTCGCCGGAGAACTGGATCATGCGTGCTCCAAGGAAGTGAGCGGCTCGACCACCCGGAACTTGGCGCGCGGGCCGGTGGGCAGCCGGTCCACGAACTCGACTTCGGTCTCGAGGAAATGAGCGACCTCGCCCTGCAGCACCGAGCGGATCCGCCCGGCGATCCGGCTCCGGTCGGCGCCCGGGTCGAGGATGGCGCAAACCCGAAGCCGGGCCGGCTCGAGCTGGGTCACCTGGTAACGGAGCACGTCGCCCACCCGCTCCATCGCACAGGTCAGCGCGTACGGCGACACGCGGCGGCCGCCGGCCAGCACCATCACGTCGGCCCGGCGTCCGGTCACCACGCCAAGCAGGGGGAACGGGTGCCCGCAATCGCAGCGCTCGGTGAGCAGGCTTCCCCGGTCGCCGATGCGGTAGCGGAGGAGCGGCATCGCGCGGTTGACGAGGAGCGTCGCTACCAGGTTCCCCTCGACGCCGTCGGGCACGGGCTGGTTCGCGTCGTCGAGGACCTCGAGCCGCACGACGTCGGCGTTGACGTGCATGCCGCCCGCCCGGCACTCCCACGCGATCTCCTTGGTCTCCGAGCTGCCGTAGATGTCGAAGACCCGGGCCCCGAAGGCGTCGGCGATCGCCTGGCGCGCCGCGGGCCGGAGCAGCTCGCCGCTGGTGAACACGCGCCGGACCCGGAGCCGGACGCCTCGAGCGCGAAGCTCCTCGGACGCCTCGAGCAACGCCGAGGGGAGGCCGTAGACGGTGTCGGGACCGAAGGCGGCGAGCTCGGCGGCGACCGTCGCCGCGGGTTGGAGGATGCTGATGCGCGCGACCCGCGCCGCCGGACGCGGCTGCGCGTTGGAGGGTGGTACGGCGTCGAGCAGCGCCACGCGGTCGGTAGGCTGGGTGCCGCAGGCGCTGCGGGCGCGGAGCTTGACCAGGATCTTGAGCGTGGCCCAGGCGCGCGGGTCGTAGTAGACCCGGAACGGCTCTCCGGTCGAGCCCGACGAGCTGGACGAGCGCCACTCCGGCCGGACCCTCCCACCCAGCAGGATCTCGCCGCCCGCCTCGCGCAGCTCGGCCTTCCCCGCCGGCGCGAGCGCCTCGAGCACCTGCTCCGGACTCGACTCCAGCATCAGGTCGTCACCGCCGACGCCGGCGGCGTCGAGGCGGCGGCGGTAGAACCCGGTCTCCGTCGCGGTGCGGAGAACCCGGACCAGACGCCTCCGGGCGAGCGCCTGGAGCTCATCCGGCCGGAGCCTCGCGGCGCGAAGGGCCGGCCAGGCGTCCGCGGCGACCCAGAATCCGACGCTCTGGATCACCAGGTGCTCGAGGGCAGCTCGGCGAGCGGAACGCGCGCGGGGGCGCGGCGCAGCACGCCCTTGTAGACCGAGAGGTACCGGGTGGTGACCCGGGCCCAGGACAGGTTGGCTTCCGCGTGCGCCCGGTTCCGCCGGCCGATCTCGGCGCGGAGCTCGGGATTGTCGGCCAGATGGCGGATGGCGGCGGCGAGCGCTCGCGGCTCGCGGGGCGGGACCAGGAAGCCGTGCTTACCGTGCTCCACCAGCTCGGGGATCCCGCCGGCCGTGCTTCCCACGATCGGGAGACCCGACGCGAGCGCTTCGGCGAAGACGTTGCCGAATGCTTCCTCCCAGGAGGCGAGGGCGAAGATGTCGGCGTCACGGTAGCGGCCGGCGATCGCGGCGCGGTCCACCGAGCCGGCGAAGATCACCTCCCGGCTCACGCCCAGCAGCTGCGCGAGGTCCTTGAGCTGGCGCTCGTCGGGGCCCGAGCCCACGATCTCCAGCTCGTAGCGGCCCCGCTCGAGCGAGGCGATCGCCTGAATCAGGTCGGCGATTCCCTTGCGCTCCACCAGCCGGGCAACCGCGATGCAGCGCACCTTCCTCGGATGACGGGAGCGGGCGCGGGTGGAGGGGCGGAAGCGGGTCAGGTCCACGCCGTTGGGAATGACCGAGTAGCGGAGGCCGGGGTCGGTGCGAAGGGCAAGACGTCCGAGGCTCTCGCAGACCGCCACCACCCGGTTCGCGCGGTGCCAGATCCAGCGAGTGAGCGGGCGCAGCACCTTGTGCGCGCGGTCGAGCGTGCGCTGGTGGGGATCGTAGCCCGGCACGTCGGAGCCGCGGAGCGAAACGATGACCGGCGTGTCGCCCAGGCTCAGGAACGGCAGCATCGCGCCGGTGGGCAGGGAGAAGAACAAGTGCACCAGGTCGTAGTGCTCGTCGCGCATCCGCGCGCGCACCAGCGGGAGCGCGGTGCGAAGGTAGTTGAAGGCGCCGCCCATGCCGGCCTCGTGGATCCCGGCGCGGCTGCTCTTCACCCGGTACACCGTGAGCAATCCCTCTTCCGCGGCGTGGCCGTCCCAGAGCACTTCGGACCGGCACTCATCGCGCTCGCCGGCGGTGATCACGTCCACCGTCACGCCGCGCGACGCCAGCCCGCGGGCCAGCGCCTGGGTGGCGACACCGGCGCCGCCGCCAAGGGGGGGATACTCGTAGTTCAGGATGAGAACGCGCATCGAGCCCGCGGCCATCCGTTCGAAAAGGTGATGGTGTTGAGCTTCTTGTCAGAGGCCGGCTGGGACCACAAGGGGCAAGAGGTAAGCCAGTGGGTGGCGGGTTGACCCATCCGGACGGAGGGGACGCAATCATGCGACAAACCCGCGTCGTGACTGTGCTTGAACGTGAGGCGAAGGGGAGTGCAGACGCTTGCGCAACCGATCACAAACGAGGGCCGCTGTTGCGGTCCGCCCACACGGGGGACGGCAGGGCAGCGGGGCAGCGGGGCAGCAAGCACACCAAACTGGCTTCGGTGCGATGAGCAAACTGCCCCGCCGCCCCGCTGCCCCGCTGCCCCGCCTACATATGAAACAGATAG
>CAYPAE010000134.1:0-6298 GCA_964408595.1 uncultured Gemmatimonadaceae bacterium
GCTCGGTGGTCGGCTCGAAGGGAGTGCCGTAGAGGGTGAGCAGCCTCAGTCCCGCGGCGCGCGCCGCGCGGTCCGCGGCGAGTTTGGCGGCCAAGGCGCGGTCGAAGGCGGCGAGCCGAAGGGCCGGCGTGCTCCGAGGGGCCCCCATCCAGGGGGCGCGGAGAACGGCGGGCTGTTGCAGCGAGAGCGCCGGTTGGGCGAAGCCAAGGCAGAGCCCGGACGCCGTGCCGTCCGATTGCGCGGCGACGACCTGGGGCAACCAGAGAAGGCAGCCCAGGAGGACCAGAATTCGGGTCACTCTATGAGAGATGCGAGGCTTGGGAATAAGTAATTAACTTACCTCCTGTGCGCCTCCTCAGCAGGTACCTCCTCCGGCAGCTGGCGGCCCCCTTCCTCTTCGCGCTCGCCGCGCTCACCAGCCTGATGCTGCTGAGCCAGATCGCGAAGAAGTTCGGGGCGCTGGTGGGCAAAGGCCTGCCCTGGACGGTGATCGTCGAGGTCTTCGCCCTGAGCATCCCCTTCATCGTGGCGATGACCCTCCCGATGGCGGTGCTCCTGGCGGTGCTGTACGCCTTCAGCCACCTGGCCGCCGACAACGAGATCACGGCGATGCGGGCCAGCGGGGTCAGCGTCTACCAGATCCTGGTTCCCGTCCTGGCCTGGGGCGTCTTCATGTCGGCGTTCAACTTCACCTTCGTGGACCAGATCCTTCCGCGGAGCAACGCCCGGCTCAGGAGCCTGCTCATCGACATCGGCCGGAAGAAGCCGACCTTCGAGCTGCAGGAGCAGGTCATCAACGAGGTCCCGCCGTCCCAGTACTTCCTCCGTGCCAACCGGATCGACGCCACGGGGCGCCTCCGCGAAGTCACCATCTACGACGTTGGGGGCGACGCGAGCCGCCGGATCATCTACGCCGACAGCGGCCTGATGGCCTACGCGGAGGGCCAGACCGACCTGAGCCTCCGCCTGTACGACGGGAGCATCCACCAGTACCGGCCGGCGGACCCCACCGGGTTTCAGTTGACCTACTTCAAGGTCAACGACATCCGGGTGAAGAACGTCTTCGACGAGCTGGAGCGGAACACCAGCGAGGCGGTCCGGGGCGACCGGGAGATGAGCACCTGCGAGATGCTCGACGTGATCCGCGACGCGGACCGGGAGGAGACCGAAGCGCTGCGGGACCGTCGCGAGCTCCTCCTGGGCGATCTCCGCACGCTGCTGGCGCTCCCGGCCCTCGCCGAAGCCGACACCTCGCTGCACCCGGCGCCCATCCCGGCCTATTGTGGCTGGATCCAGTCGGTGCAGGAGCTCATCCTTCCCAGGACGGCGGAGGCGCAGGGCGCCGCACAGTCCAAGGGAAAGACCCCGGCTCCGCGCCCCCGCAGTGGAGGACTCCGGGAGCCGTCGCTCTCCAACTGGTCGCTCACCGCCACGGCGCTGGACCGGGGGCGGGACGCCGAGCGGCGCGCCGCCCGCTACGGCGTGGAAGTCCATAAGAAGTGGGCCATCAGCCTGGCCTGCATCTCCTTCGTGATCATCGGGATCGTCATGGCGCTCCGGTTCCCGCGGGGCGGGATCGGCCTGGTGATCGGCGGGGGCCTGCTGGTCTTCTCGGTCCACTACGTGGGCCTGACCGCGGGGGAGAGTCTCGCGGACCGGGGATTCGTGACTCCGTGGGCCGCGATGTGGGCCCCGAACATCGGGCTCACCATCGTGGGCGTGCTGGGTCTCATCCGGGTGAGCCGGGAGTCGGGCTCCACCCGGGGCGGCGACTTCCAGGAGGTGCTGGACGCGGTCCGCCACTTCCGGCGCCGGCGCCGGCAGCGGCGGGCGGCGGCGAGGGGGTCGGCGTGAAGGCGCTCAGTACCCTGGACCGCTACGTGCTGGCGAGCTGGGTGCGGATCTTCGTCCTGACCGCAATCGGCTTTCCCATCGTCTCGATCCTCATCAACCTGACCGACACCCTGAACCGGCTCCTCGATCGGGGACTGACCATGCGGGAGATCGCATGGAGCTACGTCTACTCGATCCCGGAGAACATGTTTCTGGTGATGCCCGCGGCGGTGCTCTTCGCCACGGTGTTCACCGTGGGGGCGATGGGCCGCCACTCCGAGCTCACCGCCGCCAAGGCGGGTGGCCAGAGCTTCCACCGGCTGATGCTGCCGGTGTTCACCGCCGCGGCGCTCGCCTCGGGGCTCGCGTTCGTGGTGGGCGAGCTCGCTCCCGGCGCGACGGCGAAGCAGCTCGAGCTCCAGAAGGCGAAGGCCGCGCGGCCCACCCGGGCGCGCTACAACTTCGTCTACCGGGGCGACGTCGGCTGGGTCTACACCATCCGCTCGCTGGACGTGGCCAACCGGCAGCTGAGGCAACTGATGTTCGAGCGCCAGGGGACCGGGCTCGATTACCCCGGCCTCGTCATCACCGCCGACAGCGCGAGCTGGGACGACTCGGTCCGCGGCTGGCGGGTGCGCCACGGGGCGAGCCGGGTGATCGCGGGGCCGGGCAAGCAGGCGATGTTCACCTTCAACAGCATGCGGCTTCGGGCGCTGACCCAATCGCCCGCCGACCTCCTCGCGGAGGCGAAGGCCCCGGACGAGATGCGATACGCCGAGCTGGGCCGCTACATCGACGCGTTGCGGCGCTCGGGGAACGACGCCAACAAGCTGATGGTCGAGCGGGCGCTCAAGGTGGCGCTCCCCGTCACCTGCTTCATCATCGCGCTCTTCGGGGCACCCCTCGCCGTCACCAATCCGCGCGCCGGCCCCGCGGTCGGCATTGCCATCAGCCTCGCCACGACCGTCGTCTTCCTCCTCCTCACCCAGATCATGAAGGCGGTGGGGGCAGGGGGCGTCGTGGATCCGATCCTGGCGGCCTGGATCCCCAACATCGTAGCCTCGCTGGCCGCCCTGGTCCTGATCGCCACGGTGAGGACGTAGGGGCGGCGGGGCAGCGGGGCAGCGGGGCAGGTCGCTCCCCGCACAGAGACCCGCCGGCGTGCTTGGCTGCCCCGCTGCCCCGCCGCCCCGCTGCCCCGCCGCCACCCTATATTTCCCCTATGAACATCCCCCGCCCCGTCATCATCGGCACGGGCATCGCAGGCCTGTGGACCGCATGGAGGCTCGCTTCAGAGGGGCGGAGGGCGGTGGTCCTCACCAAGGAGACCCTGGCCGACAGCGCGAGCGCCTGGGCGCAGGGAGGGATCGCCGTCGCCCTGGGCCCCGGCGACAGCCCCAGCCAGCACGCCGCCGATACCCTGGCCGCCAGTGATGGCCTGGCCGACCCCGAAGCCGTCCGCATACTTACAAGTGAAGGACCCGGCAGGATTTACGAGCTTCTCGCACTCGGCGCCCGGTTCGACCGTGGCCCCGACGGGCGGCTCCGCTTCGGGCTCGAGGCGGCCCATACCCGACCCCGGATCATCCACGCCGGCGGCGACCGGACCGGCGCAGCGCTGATCGGCTGCCTGGCGCATGTGGTGCGTTCCCACCCCCTCATCGAGCTGATGGAGCACACCGAGGTCACCGCCATCCTCGTTTCGGAGGGACGTGCGGCCGGGGTGGCGGTCCTATGCGCTGGGGGCGTGAGCCGGACCATTCCCGCCGCCGCCGTGGTCCTCGCCACCGGCGGGGTCGGACAGCTTTACGCCATCACCACCAATCCCAAAGTCGCGACCGCGGACGGCTGGGCCCTCGCGTACCGCGCCGGAGCGCAGCTTCGCGACATCGAGTTCCTCCAGTTCCATCCCACCGCCCTCAAGCTTCCCGGCGTCAATCCCGCCCCGCTCATTTCGGAGGCGGTGCGGGGCGCGGGCGCCGTGCTGATCGACCGCGATGGGCACCGGTTCGCGCTCGACGCGGACCCGCGCGGCGAGCTTGCCCCAAGGGACGTCGTCGCCCGCGCGGTCGCCATGGCCAACTCCGCCGGCGGGGCATGGCTCGACGCGCGGGAGATCGAGGACTTCCCCAGCCGGTTCCCCGGCGTCACGGCGATCCTCGCCGGCTACGGCCTCGACGCGTCGCGCGACGTCCTGCCGGTGGCCCCGGCGCTCCACTACGCGATGGGCGGAGTCCGCACCGACCTCGAGGGGCGCTCCACGCTCGCGGGACTCTGGGCGGTGGGCGAGGTCGCCTCCACCGGCGTGCACGGCGCGAACCGGCTGGCCTCCAACTCGCTGCTCGAGGGTCTGGTCTTCGCCGATCGGGCCGGCCATGCGCTGGCCGACGAGACGGGCCGCGGGGAGACTCCGGCCACGCTCCCCGACGTTCCGGTCCAGGAGGAGACCGGGGCCGACTCGGCGTGCGAGGAGATCCGCCGGGCGATGCGCGAGCTCATGACGGCCGACGTCGGGGTCCAGCGGACCGAGGCGTCACTGCTCCACGCCGAGCAGGAGCTGGCGCGGCTCACCCGGGAGACTCCGGCCGCCGCCTGGCGCACCCATAATCAGCTCCTCGTCGCGACGCTCATCACCCAGGCCGCGCGGCGGCGGCGCGAGAGCCGGGGTGGACACCGCCGGCTCGACTACCCGCCCGCGGCGCTCCGCCGGGAGACCGCGTGATCCTTCGGAATCCGCCCGACGACGCCTTTCCACCCCCGCGCAACCTCGACCTACCGGTCATCGAGCCGACCACCGAGACGGCGGAGCAGATCGGCGCCATCCAGCGCGAGATCCGCCGGCTCGCCCGGCAGCGCGACGCGGTGGTGCTGGCGCACAACTACCAGCGGCCCGAGGTCCAGGACGTGGCCGACTACGTCGGCGACTCGCTCGGCCTCTCCCGCCAGGCGGCCAGCACACCCGCGAGCGTGATCGTCTTCGCCGGGGTGCACTTCATGGCGGAGACGGCCGCGATCCTCTCGCCCGACAAGCGGGTGCTCCTCCCGGACCTGCGGGCCGGTTGCTCGCTCGCCGCCACCATCACCGCCGAGGAGGTTCGCCGCTGGAAGGCGGAGTTCCCCGGCTTCATCGCGGTGGGCTACGTGAACACGACCGCCGAGGTGAAGGCGGAGCTCGACTACTGCTGCACCAGCGGCAACGTGCTCGACGTCATCGACGCGATTCCGGCCGACCAGGGCATCCTCTTCCTCCCCGACTTCTTCCTCGGCGCCCACGCGCGGCGGATGCGCCCCGACCGTCGGATCGAGGTCTGGATGGGCGAGTGCCACGTGCACCGGGGCATCCGCGCCGAGACGCTCAACGCCGCCCGCCGCCTGCATCCGGAGGCCGACGTGCTGGTGCACCCGGAGTGCGGCTGCGCCGGTCAGCTGATCTACGAGATGGGACAGGGGGACGTGGATCCGAAGGGGCTGCACATCACGTCCACCGAGGGGATGATCCGGGCGGCCACCCAGAACCCGGCTCCGGAGTTCATCGTCGCGACCGAGACCGGGATCATGCACCGGATGCGGCAGATGGCTCCGACCAAGCGGTTCATCGCCGCCGACCCCGAGGCGGTGTGCGCCTACATGAAGGCGATCACCATCACCGGCGTGCGCGACTCGCTGGCGCTCGACCAGTACCACGTGACGGTCCCGCCCGAGATCGCGGCGCGCGCGCGGGGCGCGATCGACCGGATGGTGGCGCTGGGCCGGTGAAGCCCGACGCCGAGCGCATCGCCGCCGTCGCGCTCGCGGAGGACGGCGAGACCGACGTCACGACCAGTCTCACCGTGCCTGGCGGGCTCGAGGCGGAGGGCCGGATCGAGTATCGGAGCGGCGGGGTGGTGGCGGGAGCGGCGTACGCCGACGCGGTCGCGCGCGCCTGCGAGTGCCGGATCGAATGGCGCGCGCCTGACGGCAGGGTGGTTCCGCCGGGAACGGTGATCGGCGTCGTCCGCGGCCCCCTCAATCGCATCCTGCGGGCCGAGCGCCCGATGCTCAACCTCCTCCAACGCGCCTGTGGCATCGCCTCGGCGACGCGGGCCTACGTGCAGGCCGTCGCGGGCACCAGCTGCAAGATCCTCCATACCCGAAAGACGGCGCCGGGGCTCCGGTCGCTCGACGTCGCCGCGGTACTCTCGGGTGGCGGCGCCCGCCACCGTCTCGATCTCAGCCATGAGGTGATGGTGAAGGACAATCACTGGCAGGCGCTGGGCCTGGGGAGTAACGACCTCGCCGCCGCGCTGGCGGACGCGCGCGCGAAGGGGCTCTCGTCGCTCCAGGTCGAAGTCGAGTCGGTGGAGCAGCTGGAGCAGGCCTGCGCGGCAGGCGCGACGCGGCTGCTGGTGGACAATCAGACGGCTGAGACGGTTCGGGAGTGGGCGCGTCGAGCGAGGGAGCTGGCGCCGGGGATCGAGATCGAGGC
>CAYPAE010000135.1:0-6238 GCA_964408595.1 uncultured Gemmatimonadaceae bacterium
GTGCGGCCCCGCACGAGCCCGTTCCGCTCGAGCTCCGCCAGCACGCGGCGCCCCTCCTCGAGGGTCCGGCAGAAAGGGATCATGAGCTTGACGTTCACCAGGCCCATGTCCTCCCGCACCCGTCGCATGGCCGCGCACTCGAGGGCGAAGCCTTCGCGGTAGCGCTCGTCGTAGTACCGGGACGCGCCGCGGAAGCCGATCATCGGGTTGGACTCCGTCGGCTCGAACGCCGATCCGCCGAGCAGCCCGGCGTACTCGTTGGTCTTGAAGTCCGAGAACCTCACGATCACGGGCCTGGGATAAAAGGCGGCCGCGATCTGTCCTACGCCCGACGCGAGCCGCTCCACGAAGAACTCGGTCGGGGACACCAGCTCTCCCACGCGGGCGCGGACCGCGACGCGGTCGGCGGGATCAGGAATCCGCTCGGGATGCAGCAGCGCCATGGGATGCACGCCGATCCAGTTGCTCACCACGAACTCGATGCGGACGAGCCCTACGCCGGCGCTCGGCAGCGCCGCGAGATGGTAGGCTCGCTCCGGGTTCGCCAGGTTGAGCATCAGCGGCACCTTCGGTTTCGGCAGCGTCGCGAGGTCGATCTCGGTGCGGTCGAACTCCACCCGTCCGGCGTAGACCTTCCCGTCGTCGCCCTCGGCGCACGACACCGTGATCTCCTGGCCGTCCACCAGGGTGCGGGTGGCCCGCTCCGTGCCTACGACGCACGGAAGGCCGAGCTCGCGCGAGACGATCGCCGCGTGGCAGGTGCGGCCGCCCTCATCGGTCACCACCGCGGCCACCCGCGAGAGCACCGGCTCCCAGTCGGGATCGGTCATCGGGCTGACCAGGATGTCGCCCGTCCGCACCTGTCCCAGGTCCCGGGCGGACAACACGACGCGCACCGGGCCTGTGGCCACCCGGTTGCCGACGCTCCGGCCGGTGAGCAGCACCCGGCCGCTCCCCCGGCGCCGGTAGACCTCCACCGTCGGGCGGCCGGCGCGCGAATGCACCGTCTCCGGGCGCGCCTGAAGGATGTACAATCGGCCGTCGCGCCCATCCCGCGCCCATTCGAGATCCATTGGCATCGGGCGTCCGGCGCGCTCGGAGTAGTGCTCCTCGATCGCGACGGCCCAGCGTGCGAGCGTGAGTACGTCGTCGTCACTCAGCACCGGCCGCCGCCGATCGGCCGCCGGGACCCGCATCTCGCGGACGGGGGCGGCATCGCCGCCGCCGTAGACCAGCTTCACCGACTTGTCGGCGATCTCCCGGCGCACGAGCGAGCGGAAGCCCGCGCGCAGCGTGGGCTTGTGCACCCAGAACTCGTCCGGTCGCACCCGGCCCTGCACCAGCGTCTCACCCAGGCCCCAGGCGCCGGTCACCAGCACGACGTCTCGGAAGCCACTCTCCGTATCGAGGGTGAAGATGACGCCGGCGGAGCCGAGATCGCTCCGAACCATCTTTTGAACACCGACGGAGAGGCCGACTTCGCGGTGCGGGAAGCCGTGCCGAGCGCGATAGGTGATCGCGCGGTCGGTGAACAGCGACGCCATGCAGGCGCGCACGGCGGCGTCGAGGGCCAGGAGGCCGACGACATTGAGGAAGGTCTCCTGCTGGCCCGCGAACGAGGCGTCCGGGAGGTCTTCGGCCGTGGCGCTGGAGCGCACCGCCACATCGGTGGCCTCGTCCCCGTACTCCTGCGACAGGGCGCGGTACGCCGCGGTCAACTCCGCGTGCACGGCCGCGGGAAGCGGCGCCGCGGCGATCCGCTCGCGGATCGATCGAGCCGTCGTGGCGAGCGCGTCGAGACTCGAGAGATCGAGCCGGTCCAGCTCGGGGTAGATTGTTCGATCGAGTCCGGCTTCCGCAATGTGCCGGCGGAACGCCTCGGCGGTGACGGCGAAGCCGTCCGGGATGGCGACGCCGCGGGGCCCCAGCGAGACGAGCAGCTCACCCAGGGAGGCGTTCTTCCCGCCGACCTGGGCGAGCGAATCGAGCGTGATCTCCCGAAAGGGGATGACGTACGCCGGACCCGGCACTCAGACCTTGACCTTCAGCTCGTCTTGGACGTTGCGCACTCCCGGCGCCGACCAGGCCGCGCGCTCGGCCTCCTCGCGCTCCGCCCAGCTCCGGACATTCCCTCGGAGGACGACCTTGGAATCGGCCACGTCTACCTGGATGTTCCCGGCGTCGATCTCCGCGCTGCGGCGAAACGCGGCCTCGATCCGGCCCTTCACCTCCGCCGGTACGACCGCAGGCTCGATCCCGATCAGGTTGTAGACCGCCTTGATCCCGCTGAGCCGTCGGATCGCGCTCTCGGCCGCGGCCCGCTGGTACTGGAACGGCACGGTGCCCTCCAGCGTGACCGCCGCGTCGGCCACCCGGGCCTTGATCTTGTCATGCGGGATCCTCACGTCCCATTCGAGCGCGTCGCGGACCGCGCCGCCGATCTCGGTGTCGTTGCGCCGCAGTGGGGCGGGGGGACGCACCTCCAGGTCGTTGGCGACCACCTGCACGCCGCCCACCCGCTTGGCGGCGCGCTCCGCGGCCACCTTCTCGATGTAGCTCTCGACGTTGCCGGTGAGGGTCACCACGCCGTCCGTCACCGCGACGCCGATGTGAACAGCCTTCACGGCGGGCTCCCACTCGAGCTCGTCGAGTACTCTGCGTTGCAGCTCTCGCTCGGAGTTCATAGTCTCCTCGGGTTATGGTTGAGCAGCCAAGCTAGGCCCGGGAGGATGAAGGCCTCGTGAAGGCGGGCATAACTCTGGTTCACGGGTGACCCGGAGGTCGGACGCATGCACGTGCTGGTGATCAACTGCGGCAGCGCGACGCTGAAGTTCAAGCTCTTCGAGACCACCGGTGCCGAGCTGAGGGAGGTCGCGGCGCAGACCGTGGAGATCGCCGGCCCGTACCGGGCCGCCGTGGACCGGGCGCTCACCACCCTGCCCGTCCGTCCCGACGTCATCGCGCACCGGGTGGTTCACGGGGGCGGCCGGCTGCCGGAGCTGGCGAGAATCGACGCCCGTGTGCTGGGGATCCTCCGGGAGCTGGCCCCGCTCGCTCCGTTGCACAACGGCCCCGCACTCCAGGGGGTCGAGGCCACGCTGGGGACGGGCGTGCCGCTGATCGCGGCGCTCGACAGCGCCTTCCATCGGACCCTACCACCGCGGGCATGGCGCTACGCGCTCCCCGACTTGCCCGGCATCCGGCGGTACGGGTTCCACGGCTGGTCCCACCGGTTCGTGACGGAGCGGTACGCCGAGCTCACCGGCTCGCGCGAGCCGACCATCATCACGCTGCACCTCGGGAGCGGCTGCTCCGCCGCCGCCATTCGGCAGGGTCGCTCCGTGGACACGTCGATGGGCTATTCGCCGCTGGAGGGGCTGGTCATGGGCACCCGCGCGGGCGATCTCGATCCGGGGATTCTCACGCACCTGCTCCGCGAGGGATACTCGCTGCGGGACCTGGAGCGCCTGCTCAGCCACGAGTCGGGGCTCAAGGGGCTCGCCGGCACGGCGGACATGCGGGAGCTGCTCCGCCGCACGGACGAGGCGGCGGAGCTCGCGCTGGAGCTGTTCTGTTACCGGATCCGGAAGACGGCCGGTGCCTACCTTGCCGTCCTGGAGGGGGCGGAGGCGCTGGTGTTCACGGGGGCGATCGGAGAGAATGCGGCCGAGATTCGCCGGCGGGTCTGCCAGCCGATGGGGTGGGCGGGTCTGCGCCTGGATCCGGAGCGGAACGGCAGGAGCGAGCTTCGGATCTCCGCCGAGGGCTCGCCGCTCGGCGCGTACGCCATTCCGACCGACGAGGAGCGGCTCATCGCGCGGGAGACCGTCGCGTTGGTGCGGTCGTAGGCTCGCCCCGGCCCCCAGGACTGCCAACGCCGTCCATCTGGAAACGCTGGTCCAGATCTCCGACGCGGAACGGCGGGACCAGGTGATGGCCGTGGTGGAAAACGCCGCGGACTACCAGGGGCCGGTGGTGATGCGGGCGACTTCAACAGCTAGAGCATCGGAAGCGTGCTGAAACGCCAGGGTTTCGAGTGGCCCACCGAGCGGATTGGACCGACGGTGTCATGGTTCTGGTGGGATCACATCTTCACGCGGGGGCTGACCCGCGCGATCCCCGCCAGCACCGGTGTCGTGCGGGGACGCCAGCGATCATCACCCGGTCTGGGCGGTGGTGACGCCCAGACTGGCCGCCCCCGTGGCCGCGCTGGCCTTAGGGCGGCGGAGCCTCCTCAGGCGTGGACGATGAGGTCGCTGAGCGAGCGGTCGCCGTGGAGACGGGAGACGACGTCGGCCAGCAGGGGCCCGAGACTCACCTGCAGGAGCGGCAGGGTGCCCGTGTCCGGCGTCGCGACGCTGTCGGTGGTCAGGATCCGCTTCACCGGGAGCGCCCGCAGCCGGTCGGCGGCGCGGCCGACGAAGAGGCCGTGGGTCGCCACCACCGTGATCTCGGCCCGGCAACCGGCCTCCAGCAGCGACCCGATCGCCGCCTCAACCGTGCCGCCGGTAGTGATCATGTCGTCGATGATCAGGGGCGCCCGGTCGCGGACCTCACCGGTCACCCCGCGCACTGTGACGCGCTCCCCACTCACCCGCCGCTTGTGGACGAACGCCACCGGCAGCCGGAGCAGCCTCGCGTAGCGCTCCGCCAGCTTGGTCGCGCCCAGGTCGGGAGCGACGATCACGGTGTCGCTCCGAAGGCCGGTCCGGAGTGTCTCACCGAGCAGCGGGACGGCGGTAAGGTGCTCGAGCGGCATGCCGAAGATCCCCTCCAGTGCAGCCGAATGGAGATCCACAGCGACGATCCGCTGGAGCCCGCCGGCGGCCAGTAGATCGGCGATCAGTCGCGCGCCCACCGGCTCGCGCCCGGTGGCTCGCCGGTCCTGGCGGGCGTACCCCAGGTAGGGCACGATCCCCGTGAGCCGCGCCGCCCCCGCCCGTCGGCACGCGTCCGCGAGGAGGAGAAGCTGGAAGAGGTGCTCCTCGACCGGCGGACCTGCCGATTGCAGGAGATAGACGTCGCATCCCCGCACGCTCGCCCGGATCTCGATGTGCATCTCCCCGTCGGGAAAGCGCGATGCCTCGCGCTCCGCCAGCGGTATCCCTAGGCAGGCAGCGACGGCCTCCGCAAGCGGTGGGTTGGAGGTGCCGGCGAGCAGCACGAGGCTCACGACCGGCCGTCCCCCCGAAGCAGGGCGACGACCTCGCCGTCGTTCACCTGGTCGAAATCGAGGTAGTGAAGTCCGATGGCGATGAACGGCTCGGGCCGCGTGGGGCAGACCACCTCGTCCGCCTCGCCGGCGAGGGCCGTGCATGCCTCGGTCGACCCCACCGGCACGGCGATGACCAGGCGGGCCGGGCCGCGGGCCCGTACGGCGCGCGCCGCGGCCCGCACCGTGGCGCCGGTCGCAAGACCGTCGTCCACCAGGATCACGGTCCGCCCGGTCAGAGGCGTCGGCGCACGGGCCCCGCGGAAGCGCTGCTCCCGGCTCCGCGCCTCCCGCACCTGCTCGTCGGTGACCCGGCTGAGGTACTCGTCGCTCACGCCCAGGGCACGGATGACGTCATCGTTGAGGAACCGGCAGCCGTCGGCGGTCACGGCGCCGATGGCGAGCTCCGGGTGCATCGGGGCGCCGAGCTTCCGGGCCACGACCACGTCGAGCTCTCCGCCGAGCCGGCGGCCGACCTCCGCGGCGACCGGTACCCCGCCTCGCGGGATGCCGAGCACCACGGCTCGCTGCCCGCGGTAGCGCTCCAGAAGCCGGGCGAGCACCGCGCCTGCCTCGACGCGATCTCGATAACGGGTCTCCGCCGGCGCCGGGAACGAGGCCGGGGCTCTCATGGAGCCACCTCCCGCGTCCCGCCGCGCCGGCGCCGGGTGATGGCCACCGTGCTGGCCTGGGGACCCTTCTCCCCCGACTCCTCGGCGAAGCGTACGTCCATTCCCTCCTCCAGGCGGTCGAACGCGCCGGCGAGGACGCTCTGCCGGTCGAAGTAGAGCTCCCGGCCGTTGCCGTCGGTGATGAACCCGTATCCCTCCCAGGGAAAGAGCCGGGTGACGACGCCCCGGGGGGCGGAGCGGTCGACCTTGACGTCGCCGCGCAGCCGACGCGCCGCGTCCTGCACCCGCCGCTCCGCCGCCTTGAACGCCTCCTGCACGGCGGTAAGAAGCTCTTCCCGCGGCTGCCGCCTGATGACGACCTCCCCTCCCGGCAGCGACAGATCGATGCGGACGT
>CAYPAE010000136.1:0-4495 GCA_964408595.1 uncultured Gemmatimonadaceae bacterium
GAACATCTGCGGGACCCATGCGGCTTTCTCGTGGGCCGCGTGCCTCGCCGTCCGATCCGATCAGTCAATGTGATCGAGCCGGGTCCTGAGCGGCTTCTCAGGGCGCCGCCTTCCCGATCCGACTGCCGAGCCCCTGATGCGTCGCCCACGCGCCGGCTTCGACGTCAGCCGCACTCCGTCTCGCGGCCGCGCACGACCCGCTTCCCCTTGAGGGGGGCGAAGGCCTGGGTGACCACCGTACACTGCCCGGCCATCCCGTCGCTCTCATAGTAGATCACGACCCAATCACGGGTCTTGCCGAGCTCGTGCGCCCGCCCCGTGTTGGAATAGAGCGCGGTGTAGTCCCAGCCATCCTTCCGCACGTGCAGCACGGGAAGCCAGGCCTGCCGATGGGGGTTGAACCGTCTCGGCGTGATCTTGCGAAGCGTCCCAGCTGCGGCTCTGCTGCGGTATTCCCGGTCCACCCCGAGCAGGTCCGCTGCCGGCGGCCGCTCGCTGCTCCATCGCTCGGTCGGCCGCCGGCGAGCCAGGCGACTGGCCAGCGACTCGCGAATCGAGGCCAGTCGCTTCGGGCCGATCCCGTCGAACTTGGCGAGTCGGCCGTCGTGCGCTGCGTATTCCAGCTCTTCCAGTGAATCGATCCCGAGCTCGTCGTGCAGCCGCCGCGCCAGTCTTGCGCCGATGGCCGGAACGGATCGTAACAGGGCGACGGGATCGTGCGCGCCCCGCAGCTGATCGAGCAGAGGAAGGCGTCCGCTGCTGGCGTATTCCCCGATCATCCGCGCGAGCGCCGGGCCGATGCCCGGCAGCCGGTCCACGCCAGCGAGCCCCTCCCGGCGCAGAATCGCTTCCACCGGCTCGGGGAGGCCGCGGAGCAAGGCGGCCGCCCGCCGGTACGCCTGCACGCGAAATGGGTTGGCTTCCTGCTCGTCCAGGAGCCGGGCGATCTCGTCAAACCGGTCGGCGAGCAATCGGTTGAGGGAGTCGTCAAGCCGCTCGGCCTGCTTGATCATCCGTGGCTCCCGTGCGCCGCATGGGGTGCCGGGCCCGCGCAGTGCCCCGTAATATTTGGGCATGGCTGAGACTCAGGCGACCAGACGGCCCGATCCCGCGAGTCACCGGCCTGACCCAAGTTCTCGATCGCACCTGCTACCGTGCCGTCACAACCTCCGGAGGAGCATGTGCACCCCGACTCGGGCGCGCATGATCAGGAGCACCCTCGATGACGACGCATCCGATAGTGCCAGCTTGCCTGCTGCTCGCCGTCCTGGCCGTGCCGGCGCGGGCGCAGGTCCGCCCTCCGAATCGCCCCGCCGAGGTGACCGACTCGGCGATCGCCTGGGGTAAGGCGCTGTTTCACGGCTCGGCCAACTGCGCGGCGTGCCATGGCGCGGGCGGCCGGGGCAGTGACTACGGACCACCGATCACCGGCGCTCTCTGGCTGCATGGGCCCGGCACATACGAGTGGCTGATCGAGCAGGTGAAGCACGGGGTGCCGGCCGACAAATCGTTTACCGGCGAGGCCATGCCGATGCGCGGCTGGACCACGATGAACGACGAGGCCGTGAAGGCGGTCGCGGCTTACGTGTGGTCAATCAGTCACCCGCCTCAGCCACCTCCCCCCGACCATCGCCGGCTGCCGGGCGGTTGAGACCGCTCATAGTCCGACGGCGGCCATCCCCTCCAGGTGAGCGACCGCCTGGCGACTCTCCTCGGAGAGATCGCTGCGAATGAGGTGGCTCGTGGCGAGTTCGATTCCGGCACACCAGTACTCGAGCTGATCGATAAACCGCCGCGCCAGTATGGCCACCGGCCCGGCCGTACCGCGACGCCGACCCCGCGCGATGAGCTCGGCACGCGTCGATTCGAGCGCCTTCCGGGCGGTTGTGAGACGGCCGAGCGAGGACGCGTCCAGAAGCGGCTCGAGGCTGTCGACCAACGCACACTGCGCCCGGAAGCGCGCCTCAAACTCATCAGCGAGATACCTGACGGCACCCCAGCGCTCCCAGAAGCCCGCCCGGGTGACCGTGGCGGGGGTGAGGAAGCGGTCAACCCGCTCGACCCAGCAGTCATGGATGGGTGAGAGAACGGCGCTGAGTGGCTCCGCGGGCGGTGCGTCGAGGGCGGGGACAAGGGTCGATGTCATCGTGCCACCTCAGGAGAGGGTTCCGCATTAGGTTAGCCCCCCAGAGATGAAGAATCCGTGAACCGCAGTCGAAAGTGTCTTTGAGGCGGGTGATCGGTCGAGCGAGACCATGGTCAGCCTGCGAGCTGACGCGGGACTCGGCCGTGGACCAGGACCAGTGTCGCGGCCTCGGCTGCACGGCTCCTCCGCGGCCTGAGGGCATGCGCAGAGCCGAGATGAACGTCGCTTCATGCGCGGCTCATGGGGGCGTCATGCAGGACGTCGTAGTCTACATGCGAGCGGCCGCGCCTGCTCCGGTGTCCCGAGGTGCCCATGCTAGACGTCCTCGTCGTTTCACGCCCGCCGTACCGACGCCGACCCCAGGGAGTGGTGGGGTCCATCCTCACGCACGTACTGCTCCTGGCGCTGGTGGTCCAGGCCACGCGGGCGTCCGTCGATATCCGCCCGGTCCCGGTAGCGGACACGACCCTTGTGTTCCTCCGCCGGCTGGCGCCTCCGGCCGTAAGGCCAGCCGAGGCCCCCGGCCCCAAGGTGGACATGGCCGGTAATGCGAACGTCATCGTCGTAGCCGATCCGCCTCCCAAGGGCTTCCAGACCATCGTGGCGCCGAAGGACATTCCCACGACAATTCCGCCGATCGACCTCAAGGCGAAGGCGCTCGACCCTCGGGACTATACCGGACGGGGCGTGGAGGGCGGAGTGGCCCACGGCGTAGTGGGCGGGACCGGGAAGGTGGATCCGGAATCACCTGCAGGGGAAGTGATCTACCTGGCGACGACTGACGACGCCCGCTTCGAGCCCGCGGTGCTCATCTCGCAACCAGTCCCGAAATACCCGCCGGTGCTTCGCGAGATCGGACTCTCCGGCCGGGTCGTACTCCAGTTCATCGTTGATACCGCTGGAAGGGTGGACTCTGCCTCGATCCGGGTGATGGAGAGCAGCAACGGCGGGTTCGAGGCCCCGGCCCGTGAATCAGTGGCGGCGGCGGTCTTCCGTCCCGCCCGACTCGGCCCCAAGCCCGTCCGCCAGCGCGCCCAACAGCCGGTCCGGTTCATCGCCACGCGGTAGCGTGGCAGCTTAGAAGTCGCCTCGAGACCATCGTGGCAGGGCAACCAGTCGTTGCAGAGGGAGGTGTGACATGTCCGCGCTGAGGAAAGACGTCTGGGAGATCTGCGAGCAGGACTTCCCCAGGACCCTCCCGATCGAGGTGCAGCTCCGCTTCCTGCTCCGCTACGCGATCCTCGCCCCCTCGGCCAGAAACGTCCAGCCGTGGCGTTTCGCGGTAGACGCGAACACGGTGCAGCTCTTCGCCGACCTGGACCGGGGCCAGCCGGTGTCGGACCCAGACGGGCGCGAACTCCACATCAGCTTGGGCTGCGCGCTGGAGAATCTGCTGGTAGCGGCCGAGCACTTCGGCTTCCGTCACGAGGTGACGTATTTCCCCGAGCCCGGAAACGCGGAGCTCGCGGCGAGCATCGCCTTCGCGCCGGGCGGGACGCCGTCCCCGGCCCGCGCCGGGATCACGTTGGGCGCGATCGTGCGGCGCCACAACGACAACGGCGTCTACCGTTCGGTGCCGCTCCCGGAGGAAGTGCGCCGGCGCCTGCAAGCCTGCCGGGTGGAACCCGAGTTGCGGCTGGACCTGACGGACGACCGTCTCTTCCGCCGGTGGGTGGAGCAGTTCACGCTCGAAGCCGATCACCTCGAGTTCGCGGACCCCACGTTCCGGGAGGAGTTGGGGTACTGGATCGGTCAGGGGGTGTTCGGGATGCCGAAGGTGCTGTCGCGACTCGGAAGCCTTGCCGTGTCCCGGCTCGACCTCGGCGACCCAGTGGCCAGGCAGGACCAGAAGATCGTGGAGAGCGCCGCTCTCCTTGGCCTCGTCAGCGCCACCATCGATAACCACCCGGCGCACGTCCAGACCGGCCAGCTGTTCGAGCGGATCTGGCTCACGGCCACGGCCATGGCTGTCAGCGTCCACCCCATGAGCCAGACCATGCGGCATCCGGAGCTCCGGGCGGCGATGGCCGAGTTGATCCCGGCGCGCGGCTGGGTGCCGCAGCACCTGTTTCGCGTCGGCTACTCTTTTAGGGAAGGAGAGCCTTACCACCACACCCCGCGCCGACCGCTCGGAGACGTTCTGGCGGATTAAGGGAAAGACTTTCGTGCGGCCTTCATCCACGCTCATCCATGAGCGCGGTGACGGTTCAGACCGCCTACAACATGATCGCATTCCCCTTGCGGCGGGCGTGGTGGCCTGCCGGCTCAAGAGCATCTCCCGCGATTCTCATCATTTCTTCATGCGGAGGGCTCCACATTCCACCGCAGACCCCCCTGCGCATTGTCATG
>CAYPAE010000136.1:4505-6160 GCA_964408595.1 uncultured Gemmatimonadaceae bacterium
CAGGCGGAGACACGAGTTCCCCAATTTGAGGTCATCATGAGGATCACTCGACTCGGAGCAGCTCTGGCAGCGCTGGTGCTCAGCGCACCCCTGGTGGCCGCTCAGCAGCCCGCTCCACCACAACAGTCCGAGCGCCAGCCCCACGGCATGACGGGCCCGGCGGGGATGGCGGCGCAGATGCAGATGATGGATTCGCTCAACGCCCGCCTGGATACGCTGGTGAGCCGGATGAACCGGGCGACCGGCAACCGCAAGGTCACGGCGATGGCCGACGTCATCAACGAGCTGGTCGCCCAGCGCAAGGTTATGCAGGAGCACATGCGCCAGATGATGGAATCCCGGAAAGGGATGATGCACATGATGGGAGAGCCAGCGCCCGAGGGCCTCCCCGCGCCCACGCCGAGAACGGACTCGACGCCCGCCGATACCGCAGGTCACGCGGGACACCATCCGCCAAACTGACCATTTGCAGCGCCGGGCATGTTCGACCAGCCGCGCATCGGCGTAGGCCTATTCGGGACGCCGGTCCGATTATCGCCACCGGCACAGCGCTCGTTGCTGAGCGGCGTGAGATGCGGCCGCGGGTGATGGAGGCCATGCGGATGATGGAGCACATGGAGAAAAGGGGAATGGGGACTGAACGTGGACCAGGGCCCTCCCAACCGTCGGAGGAGCATGTGCACCCAGACTCGGGCACCCGTGGCCCGGAGGCCTCGCGATGAGGGCGCGTTCTATCGTACCAGCTTGCCTGGTGCTCGCCGTCCTAGCGGGGCCAGCGAGGGCGCAGGTTCGCCCCCCGAATCGCCCCCCCGAGGTCACCGACTCGGCGATCGCCTGGGGTAAGGCGCTCTTTCACGGCTCAGCCAACTGCGCCGCGTGCCACGGCCAAGGCGCCCAGGGGAGCGACTACGGGCCTCCGCTCACCGGGGTCCTGTGGCTCCGGGGGCCCGGCACATACGAGTGGCTGATCGAGCAGGTGAAGCACGGGGTGCCGGCCGACAAATCGTTCACCGGCGAGGCCATGCCGATGCGCGGCTGGACTCCGATGAACGACGAGGACGTTAAGGCGGTCGCGGCGTACGTCTGGTCGGTCAGTCACCCGCCTCAGCCACCGCCACCTCGCCTTCGGGTGCCGGGCGGCCAAGGCGTACCCTTCGACCGCACCACCATGTCCAGCCTTCGTCTACGAGGGTCAGCAGCCATGACACTCCTCCGCGCGAGGTACTACTCCTACCCTTAACGATGCGGCTGGATCGCTTCACTAGCGCGAAACCGGATCGCCGTCCACCGCGTCATTCCCCACGCATCACGGCCCTGGATCAACCGCTCGGCCTCGCCGAACAGCCACAATAGCCACTGGTGCGCCGGTCGAGCGAGCAGGAGCACCGTCGCAAGAGCGATCACCACCAGGGAGCAAAGCGAAGCGCCGCCGCAGCCAGGGGACAGGCGGCTGGCCGAGCAAAGCGGCCGGCTCAGGCGGAGCGACGATCGTTTCCTCCTCTCCTCACGATCCCTTCATGAGTCGGTGCGCATGTTAGGCCTGAGGCCCGGGGCGCGGATGGGCCGCGCCGGGCCTGGCTGTCGACTGGCTCAAGCCGGAGAGAATGATGTTCCCATTGTTTGCCGATCGCCATGACGCTGGACGTCGACTCGGG
>CAYPAE010000137.1:0-6141 GCA_964408595.1 uncultured Gemmatimonadaceae bacterium
GCCGGGGTCCCGCAGCAGGTGCAGCTCGAGCAGCGACCAGGCGACGTCGAGGACGATCCCTCCGTATCGCGCGCGGAGCCCGTGGGCGAGGGGCACCGAGTCGCCCAGCCAATGCTGCTGCCACGCCGGCTCGGCGACGTCGAGCGCCACGAAGTCGGCGATCGCCTCGGTGAAGGGGTCGCTGTCCGGCCAGTCGGCGAACGCCGGCCGGGTGCGGATCGCCGCGATGTGGACCGCGTGCCCGGTCTCGTGCAGCAGCTCCGCGAGATTGTCCAGCCCGCCGCCCCGATAGGTCGTGAAGACCGAGGGCTCGCCCGGCGTCCACTCGCCGTCTCGAAGCCGCGGCCGCGCGCCGAAGGTGCAGAACGCCACCGGTGTCTTTCCCTCGCGCGGCTCGAGATCGAACCGGACGTTGAGGGCCCCGATATCCGCCCCGAGCGCGCGATAGACCTGCGCGTTGAGCCGGGTGAGCCGCGCGCGCGAGATTCGCCCGCCGAGCGCGCGGCCGGCATGGCCGGTTCGGTAGTACCAGTCCCAGGGCTCGATCACCGAGTCCAGGTTGGCGTCACGCCAGGTCTCCAGGATCGCGACCAGCCAGCGCTCGAGCGAGTCGGGCGGCACGCCGGACAGCCGCGCCTGCCTCGCCGCGGCCGGCTCGCCGCCGGGCCGCGCCTTCACCTCGAGGGCGATCAGCCGGCGGTACGGGCTGCCGGGCCCGTTGCCGGCGTTCACGCTGCGCCAGACCGGTTCCAGTGACAGGAAGAGCCGCCGCCGCTCGGCTGGATCGTCGGTGCGGCCGAGCGCGCCGAGCACCGAGAGCCGGTCGGTCGTATCCGTTCCGACGGCGACGTGGTGCTGGGCCCAGCCGTAGCAGGCGTAGAGCCGGCCCCGCAGCGAGTCGAGTCCGTTCCTCGTCGCCGCGACCGCGGCGGGGTCGTACTCGCAGTCGGGACTGGACTGGGTTGGGGGCGCTCCCGGTGCCGAAGCGGAGTCCTTGAGGGCGGCGAGATCGCGAGCGAGGACGACGCGCATCGTGCCGAAGGCCCGGGCATCGTCGCCGGCCAAGGCGGAAGAGTCGATGGCTCCCAGCCGAGTGACGAGCGTGCGGCGGAGCTCGTTGTGCCGCCGCGCGAGCGCGGCGACGGGCGTGCCGTCACTGGCGGCGGCCCGGCCGGCGGAGCCGGCCACGTCTATCCGGTCACGGATATCACGCAGGTCGAGGTAGAGCGACTCGGCGGCAGCGAGCGCACCGGCGGGCACCGGTGCGCCTGGAGCCGACGAGGAGCATGCCGCCAGCAGCGCCGCGACCACCCACCGGCCCATCCGACCGCCTACAGGTATCGCGCGACGGCCATGGCGGCAACCGCGAAGAGGAGGAGGTAAGCGGTCGCCCGCCCGGACGCGGTGGCGCGCCCGCGGAGCCGCTGCATCTCCGCCATGACCGATTGCCGCTCCTCGGCGCTCGTCGTCGCGCTCAGCGACTGGCCCAGCGCCATCGTCTTCAGCATCGAGGGACGCATCACCGCGACCCCGAGCGCGTAGGCCACGATCGCGGCGAGCCCGCCGAGCCCGAACGCCATTCCCACCGGTGACCGGGCGAACTCCGCGTGCATCCCGGCCGCGTCGCGGATGTAGAGCCAGACGCCCGAGATCAGCGCGCCGAGCGCGAGGATCGGCATCACGGTCAGGAGGCCGCGCCGCTGGACCGCGGCCATCACTTTGCCGCCGTCCGGCCCGACCTCTTGAATGGCCGGCAGCATGAAGAACGTCGAAAAGACGACCATGCCGACCCAGATCGCGCCGGCGACGACGTGGATGAGACGAAGGACGATGACGAGTGGGTCCACCGGGTGCCTCCTGGAGAGCCTCAGGGTGTATAGGGAGTCCGTCCGCGATCTCGAGAGGTTCCTCCGGACAGCTCCTTCATGAGGCGGTACATGAACTCCACGCCTTCGTAGAAGGCCTGGACGCCGATACGCTCGTCCTTCCCGTGGGAGCGGACGTCGGCGATGTCGTAGAAGATGCCCGACACTCCGTACACCGGAAGCCCGGCCCGGCGCAGCGCCGCTCCATCGGTGGACCAGGGGTCCATCACCGGGAGCACGACGACGCCGGGCCACATCTTTGCCGTCACCCGCTCGACCGCGCCCATCACCTCGGCCGAGAGCGGCGAGGCGGGCGCGGGCTGGGGCTCCCCGTCGAGGGTGACCTTCACCAGGGAGTCGGCGAGCACGCGAACCAGGGTAGCGCGGACCTGCGCGGGCGAGTCGCCCGGCAGCAGGCGGCACTGGACCGTCGCGGTGGCCCGCTGGGGCAGGGCGTTCTCCGCGTGGCCGGCCTGCACCATCGTGGCGACGCAGGTGGTGCGCATCGTAGAGTTGAACATCGGGACCGCGCTCAGCCGCCCGACGGCGGACGGATCCGGCCTGACGGCGCCGGCGGCGCGGAGGTCCTCGCGCACGCTTCCCGTGTCCTGCTCCGCGAGGCGGGCGAAGAACAAGCGGGTGGTCTCGTTGAGGTGGACCGGGAAGTCGTATCCGGAGAGGCGGTCCAACGCCGCCGCGAGGGCGTAGATCGCGTTGTCCTTCCGCGGCAGCGAGCTGTGCCCGCCGGGATTGGTCACCTCGAGCTGGTACGTCGCGTACACCTTCTCACTGGTCTGGACCGGGTTCCGGAGCCGGCGTCCCTTCTCGATCTGCCCGCCGCCGGCGTCGAGATTGACGACGTACGCGACCTTCAGCAAATCGGGCCGGTTCTCGATCAGCCACGCGACGCCGTTGTCCTCGCCCCCCTCCTCGTCGTCGGTGAGCGCGACCAGGATGTCACGCTGGGGGACGTAGCGCTCGTTCTTGAGCCGGATCAGGTTGGCGACGAGATCGGCGACCTCGTCCTTGATGTCCATGGTGCCGCGGCCGTAGAAGTACCCGTCGCGCTCGGTGAGGGTGAACGGATCCAGCGACCAGTCCTCCCGCTTCGCCTCTACGACGTCCAGATGCGCCAGGAAGAGGATCGGCTTCGCGCGCCCGCGGCCCCGAAGCCGGACGACCAGGTTCTGCTTGTGCGGGCGGGGGCCCATCAGGAGCACGTCGGCGGCGGGGAAGCCGGCGGCGGTGAGCCGGGCCGCCACCGCCATGGCGGCTCGGGTGGCGCCCGAGTCAGGGGTGGTGTTGATCTCGATCAGCTCGCGGAAGATGTCGCGGGCGAGTCGTTGGTGAGCGGGAGGGGGAAGCGTCTGGCCGAAACTAGGGCCGGGAATCGTGGCGAGGAGAGCGGCCGGGATCAGCGAGCCGAGCCAGGATCGCATCGCGCCTTAGGCTTCGCGTCTCGGCAGTCCGAGCTCCTGCGTGCCGAGCCACTTGAGCAGGCCCTTTTCGACTTCGTCGTCCGGCTGATCCGGATTGTGTTCCATGACCGGCCAGCGCTTGGCCGGACCCATGAGATACCACATCGCAGGCATCGCCGACTCGCCGCGCCGCTCGTTGGCGGGGTGGCCCTCGTAGGAGACGAAGTGAAAGTCACGTCCCCGGTAGGACAGGCGACACTGCTTGACTTTATGGCTGCTCACGGAAGACTCGAGTGTTGGACGTGATTTGAGCGGCGGGCGCAGCCTGTCGGGCGGCCACCGATGCGGCGGGAGCCGCACGCCTGGAATGTAACCCGGTTGCCTCTCTCACGTCGGTGACGAGCCCGCCCGTGCCCCGTGCGTCACGACACCATGACCTACACCAGCGGCACCGTCTCCGCGTCCAGCTCCGGCGGAGCCGGCTGCCGCCGCCGCCCGCCGCTCTCGATGGTGGGGAGAAACGCGGTGAGGAGGCCCAGCGCGGGGAGGAAGGAGCAGAGCCGATAGACGGACTCGATGCCGGTGCGGTCGGCGAGGTCGCCCAGCAGCGCGGCGCCGATTCCGGCGGTCCCGAACGCGAAGCCGAAGAAGAGTCCCGAGACCATCCCGATTCTCCCCGGCACCAGCTCCTGGGCGAAGACCAGGATGGCCGAAAACGCCGAGGCGAGGATCACGCCGATCGCGACGCTCAGCACGCCGGTCCAGAAGAGATTCACATAGGGGAGGGCGAGCGTGAACGGCAGCACGCCGAGGATGGACGCCCAGATCACCCACTTCCGGCCGAGCCGGTCGCCCACCGGTCCGCCGATGATCGTCCCCGCCGCGACGGCGCCGAGGAACCCGAAGAGGTAGATCTGGGCGCTCTGCACCGAGACGCCGAACTTCTCGATGAGGTAGAAGGTGTAGTAGCTGCTGACGCTCGCCAGGTACACGTTCTTGGAGAAGACCAGCACCAGCAGGATGGCGAGCGCCACGATCACCTTGGCGCGCGGCAGGTCGTGGTGGACGGCCGCGGCGCCGGCCCGGGATTTCGCCGCCGCCTTGCGGTGCTCCTGGTACCAGCTGCCCACCCTCGTCAGGATCACCATTCCCGCCAGCGCCGCCGCCGAGAACCACGCCACGCTCCCTTGACCGCGGGGCACCACGATGAACGCGGCGAGCAGCGGGCCGATCGCCGACCCCGTGTTGCCCCCGACCTGGAAGAGCGACTGGGCGAAGCCGTGGCGTCCGCCCGAGGCCATCCGCGCCACCCGCGAGGACTCGGGGTGGAAGACCGCCGAGCCGAGACCGACCATTCCGGCCGAGAGCAGGAGGAGCGGGTAGCTCGACGCGGCCGACAGGATGAGGAGGCCAAGCAGGCTGAACCCCATCCCGGTGACGAGCGAGTAGGGCTTGGGGTGGTGATCGGTGTAGAGCCCGACCAGCGGCTGGAGCAGCGACGCGGTGAGCTGGAAGGTGAGGGTGATGAGGCCGATCTGCCCGAAGTCGAGCCCGAATCCGCTCTTGAGGATCGGGTACATCGCGGGCAGCAGCGCCTGCATCATGTCGTTCAGCAGATGGCAGATGCTGATGGCGAAGAGGACTGGGTAGGCGGTGCCCTGCACCGGCGGCTCGCCCGGCTACTGAGGGCCGTCGGGGCCGTTTCCCTCGGGCGCGTCGGCGGGCCGGTCCTCGGTCGCTTCCTTACGCTCGAGCTTCCGCTGCTGCTTCTCTTCTCTCTTCTTCTGCTTGTTCAGCTCCTTCTGGCGCTTCTCGAAGCCGTAGTTCCGCTTGGGCAATGCATGCTCCGCGTCGTGAGGGCCGGGGCGCTTCAGCGAGACGTCGCACGGCCCGGGTAGCGCAAGATAGCCTCCTACTCCTCCTCCTGCTCGCGGTCCACGTGCTCCAGCAGGTGGCTCACGTCGTCCGGCGTCATGCCGAGGTCGCGGAGGATCTGCTCCCGGCTCGGCCGGATGAAGTCGACCCGGTGCGCCTTGAAGATCAGCTCGACCGCCAGCGGGGCATCGAGCTTCTGCTCCTGGAGCAGCTCCCATCCTCCCTCTTCGATGTGCCGGCGGCGCAGCGACTCCAGCGAGTCGAAATCGGTCTCGGTCCAGCGCTGGTCGTGCGGATTCCAGTATCGCGCACGGAGCGTGGCGCCCGGCTCGGCCTTGTCCGCCTCGATCAAGGCCCGGGTGACGACGGTGACGAGATGCGAGCGCCTGCGGGGCAACGACTCGGAGGGTTGCTCCGCCACCGCGGGCAGCGGCACTTCCTTCCCCAGCGACTCGCCCGCCGAATCCTCCAGCCGCATCGTCGGCTCCTCTCGGCTAATGCGGTGAAGCGTAATTCACACCCGCGGCGGCTCCCAGAGCTCGATCCGGTTCCCCTCGGGATCCATGACCCATCCGAAGCGGCCGAACTCCGACTCCTCGATCCGCGGGTCCACCTCGCACCCCTCGGCGCGCAGCACGGCCAGGATGGCGTCGAGGTCGTCCACCCGGTAGTTGATCATGAACGGCGATGGGCTCGGCTCGAAGTAGCGGGTGTCCCCGGCGAAGACGCTCCAGATGGTCGAGGTCTGCCGCTCGCCCGGGCGGGCCTCACGGCCGGCGAAGCTGACGCCGCCCCAGTCGGCGACCGGGAGGCCGAGATGCTCGCGGTACCACTCGCGGAGCCGCTCGGCGTCCCGCGCCTTGAAGAAGATGCCGCCGATCCCGGTCACTCGCTGCATGGCGATCTCCCCTAGCCGATTCGCGGCTTGCCCAGCGCCTTCCGGAGCGCGCCGATCTCGCCCACGTGATAGGTCTCGTGGAGCG
>CAYPAE010000138.1:0-6133 GCA_964408595.1 uncultured Gemmatimonadaceae bacterium
TCGACTCGGGGCGCGACTGGGATACTTGACCAACCGGGCCCAGCTGATCGTGCTGGCTCTGCAACGCGGAGCTGTCCCGGTGGGCTACGAGGTCGCCATGGCCCTCGGCGCACCGCTCGACGTGTTCGTTCTCGGGGCCCTCTGCCCCGATCTTCGAGGGGCGACCGTGGTCCTGGTGGACGACGGGACGGCGAGCGAATCCACGATTCTGGCGGCCGCACATGCCCTCCACGAGCTCGGACCCGCAGCCGTGATCGTCGCTGCGCCGGTCATGTCGCCGAGCGCGCTGACGGCATTGGCACAGGTCGCGGATGTGTGCGAGTGCATCGTGACCCCCGAATCCCTGGACGGCGTCGGCATGTGGTATCACGACTTCACGCAGACCACCGATGACGAGGTGCGCACGCTGCTTCCCCACGCGACGCATCGGTCCCGCTATGCCGGCCGCTCTTGACGCAGCGCCAGATCCGAGACCGCGGTGCCCTGATGCGAGCCTGCAGGAACGTCAGTGGGGACTCGTGCCGAATCGAGGATAGGGTCCTCGACCAGCCGCGCATCGGCATCGGCCTATTCGGGGACGCCGTCCGGTTCATCGCGACCCGGTAGCGGCGGCCGTTATCTTCCTCTCTTCAAACACCTCTGACCTGGGAGACCCCATCCGGTACTCCGCCTGGGCCGCCGTCACCGTCCTGCTCGGTTGCTCGCGGCCGCCCTCGCCGGTATTCCTCCAACCCGAGGCCGGCGAGCGCCACCTGCGCAACCTCCATCAGCTCACCTTCGGCGGGAACAACGCCGAGGCCTATTTCTCGCCCTCGGGACGGCAACTGATATTCCAGCGGCAGGAGAGCCTCGCGAGCGGCTGCGACCAGCAATACGTGATGAACCTGGACGGGAGCGGGCTCCGGCAGGTCTCGAATGGCCTGGGGCGGACCACCTGCGGCTACTTCCACGACGGCGGCCGCCGCATCCTCTACAGCTCGACCTTCGAGCATTCGCCCGACTGTCCTCCGCGACCCGACCGCTCGCAGGGATACGTCTGGCCGCTCGCGTCCTTCGAGATCTACAGCGCCCGAGCCGACGGCTCGGATCTCCGCCGGCTCACCCGGAACGATGCCTACGACGCGGAGGCTACCGTGTCGCCCGACGGGAATCGGGTGGTATTCACCAGCACCCGGGACCACGACATCGAGCTCTACACCATGAACCCGGACGGGAGCGACGTGCGGCGAGTCACCCGACGCGTGGGCTACGACGGCGGGGCGTTTTTCTCGCCCGACGGAAAGCGGATCGTCTGGCGGGCGATGTACCCCGAGACCCCAACGGACACTGCCGACTACCTGCGGTTGCTGGAGCGGCGGCTGGTGCGTCCCTCCCGGCTCGAGATCTGGGTGGCGAACGCCGAGGGGAGCGAGGCCCGCCAGGTGACCCGGCTGGGCGGGGCGAATTTCGCTCCGTTCTTCCACCCCGACGGAAAGCGGATCATCTTTGCCTCCAACCAGCCCGATCCCCGCAGCCGGAACTTCGACCTCTATCTCGTCAACCTGGACGGGACCGGACTCGAGCGGGTGACCACGAGCACGGAGTTCGATGGATTCCCGATGTTCAGCCCGGACGGGAAGCGGCTGGTCTTCGCCTCCAACCGCCACGCCGCACAGCAGGGAGAGACGAACATCTTCGTCGCGGAGTGGGTGGAGTAGGCACCGCCAACCTTAGATGCCTCCCAGTTCCACTGGAGGCGCCAGAGGTTCCCGTGCAAGGACCGCGACACGTTCGCGACGATCATCCCCCGGTCAAGGACCTCGAACAGCTGGTCGAGGCCGAGGCCAGGCTGGATGAGCTGCTCCAGGCCGCCTGCGCGGAAGCCGCCGACCTGATCGCGCAGGCCCGGGCCCGGGTAGCCCGGGCTGAAGAGCGCTGGGCCGCCGACTACGAGGCTGCCCGCCGAGAGCTCGAGGGTCGAGTGGCTCAGGAGCGCGACCGCGAGCTGACCCGAATCCGAGACGAGGCAGCTCGCCTCACCGCCCAATACGCCGCGCAGCCGGCCGAGCAGGTCGAGGCCCTGGCCGGGTGGGTGGCGAGTGAGTTGCGCGCTCCGACAGGTCGGGGGACCAGCCCGTGATCGTGAAGATGTCGAAGATCCGGATTCTCGGCCCGCGTGACCGGCTGCCTGAAGTGCTCCAGGTCCTGCAGGACACCGGCGTCCTCCACCTCTCCCCGCCGAGGCCGACGCCGCCCCTCCTCTCCATCGATCTCACTCCGAGGCAACAGCGTCTCCACCGGAACCTGCGCCGAGCGTTGTCGGATCTGGACGCGATCGGGGCAACGCTTCCGCTTCCGCCGGTGTCTTCCGCAGACGCGGAACAATCGACTATCACGAATCTGGCACGCTGGGCGCGGCTGGTTGGTCGAGTGCGCCGGATGACGGATCGTCTCGCGGGCCGGGCCGCCGCCCTCGAGGAGGAGCGCGTGCTGCTGCTCAAGTACCGCCAACTCTTCGCCGCGCTCGAGCCGCTCCTCCCGGCTCGGGGCGCCTTCCAACATGGGCGAGTCTACCATCTCGTGCTCCGCCGCGGCCAGGAGGCGGGAGCACGCCTCCTCCGGCAGGAGCTCGCCGCGTTTCTCGGCAATGAGTTCGAGCTGCGCGAGCATCGGCTTCCCGGCGGCGAGATCGCCGTGCTCCTGCTGGTGCCCGCGACGGCGGCCGAGCGGACGGAGCGCCTCCTCGCGGCGGGCCGGGTGCAAGATGTACCGCTGCCAGGTCCTTACCGGGGTCAGCCGCTGGCGGAAGCGATCCAAGGCATGGTGGCCCGGCTGCGTACCATCCCGCAGGACCTGGCGCGGATCCGGCAGGACCGGGAGCGGCTGACCCGCGCTCACGCCCGCGAGCTCGCCCAGGCACGGGCCGGGGTGTTCGACCACTTCGCGCGGCTGGAGGCCCTGCCCCTCTCCGCCAGCAGCCAGCGCGTTTTCGTCTTGGAAGGCTGGCTACCCGCGGCCCGGCGGCGCCGGCTGTCGGACGAGCTCGCCGCGCGGGTCGGGGACACCGTGGTCGTGCAGGAGATCGGGCGCGAGGAGTGGAGAGGCGAGGACGCGCCGGTCATTCTCTCCAATCCCCGGCTCTTCCGTCCGTTCGAGCTCATCGTGCGGCAGCTCCCGCTGCCGTCGTACGGCAGTCTGGATCCGACGCCCTTCGTCGCGGTCTTCTTCCCGATGTTCTTCGGCCTGATGCTGGGAGACATCGGCTACGGGGCCGCGCTCGCGGGCCTCGGGCTGCTCCTGCACACGCGCTCCAAGCCCGGCAGTGTGCTTCGCACTGTGGCTGAGATCGCCGGTCCCTGCGCCGCGTTTACGCTCATTTTCGGTGCGCTCTACGGCGAGCTGTTCGGCGACCTCGGCCGCCGCTGGCTGGGGCTGCGGCCGCTGCTGTTCGATCGCGAGGAGGCGGTCGTGCCCTTCCTCGGGCTTGCGGTTGCGCTCGGGCTGGTGCACGTCCTGCTGGGCCTCGGCCTTGGAGTGGCGAATGCCCTGCGCGGGCGTCACCCCCGCGCCGCGCTGGGGCGCGGACTGACGGCCCTGATGATCGGGCTGGTCGTTGCGGCGCTCCTCGCCTCCATCGAGATTCTGCCGGCGGCTCTCTTCACGCCTAGCGTGATCGCGTTGCTGGTGGCGTTCCCGATTTTGATCCTCGCGGAAGGCATCGTGGCACCGATCGAGCTGCTCGCCGCGATCGGGAACATCCTGTCCTATGCCCGTATCATGGCGCTGGGCATTGCCTCGGTGATGCTCGCCGTGGTGGCGAACCGAATGGCGGGAGCGCTGGGTAGCGCCATCGTCGGGGCCGTCTTCGCCCTGCTGTTCCACCTGGTGAACTTCGCGCTGGGGCTGTTCAGTCCCACCATCCACGCGCTGCGGCTGCACTACGTCGAGTTCTTTGGGAAGTTCTACAGCCCGGGAGGAACGGAATACCATCCCCTGGCCCGTTGGACTCCGCCCCCGAAACCCACGTCCTGAGCAAGGAGAGCAGCATGGAGATCGGCTTGGTCACCTTGAGCGCGGCCCTGGCGGTGGGCCTTCCCGCCCTCGCCACCGGCTGGGCCCAGTCGCGGATCGGCGCCGCGGCGGCAGCGAGTCTCGCGGAAAAGCCGGAGCTGAGCAACATCGCGATCATCATGCTCGCGATCCCCGAGACCATGGCCATCCTTGGATTCGTGGTGGCCGTGCTGATCATCCTGCGCGGTGGCGCCTGAGACACAGTGAGCCTGGAGCACCTGCTGCACGCACTCGAGCGTCAGACAGCGGAAACCGCGAGGGCGGAGCTCGAGGCCGCTCGCGCCGAGGCGGCTCGGATCGAAGCCGAGGCGCTGGAGGCCCGGGCCCGGCGCATGAGCGCCGGTCTCGAGGAGCAGGAGGTCGTATTGCGCGCCAGCGCCGAACGCGCCATCGCGGAAGCGCGGCGCAGCGAACGCCGGCGGGTGCTCGAGGCGCGCGAGGAGATCCTGGCGCGGATGTTCGCTCGCGCCCGGGAAATCGTGGCGACTGGCGACTCGGCGCCGACGGACCTGCTAGTGGTAGAGGTGCGACAGGCTCTGGACTATGTCGGGAACGTCCCTGCCGTGGTCCACTGCGCCCCCACCGTTGTCGAGCGGCTGCGAGCCCTACTCGCGGAACGGGACGGCTTGACGGTGCAGCCCGACCCCGCCCTGCGCGACGGTTTCAGGGTTCGGGCCGCCGACGGCTCGGTGCTGGTGGATCACACCCCGGAGCGGCGGCTGGCCGCCCTCAGACCCAGGCTCGCGATCGAGCTGCTGCGCCGGATCGAGCCACCCTCGTGATGCCCTGGGACGAAGTAAATGCGCGGGTGCGCGGCCTCGCTACCCATCTCCTCCGACCGGAGCGGGTGCCGGAGCTCGCCGCCGCCGGCGATCTCCCCGACTTGCTGCGCCGGCTCGAACGCGTTGGGTATCGGCTGGTCCTGGAACCCGGTTCGGTGACCGCAACCAACATCGAGGGCGCCATCCGGCGGCTCGCGGCGTCCCGACTGCGACTCCTGGCGCGATGGTGCGCAGACCGGGCGGCTGCGGTCGCCGTCATCTTCGAGGAGGAGGACCGTCGGAGCCTTCAGGCCTTGATCCGCGGAGCCGTCGCCGGAACCGCCCCCGAGGCCCGGCTCGCCGGCACGCTTCCCACCACGTCCTTGCCCCTGCGGGCGCTCGAGGAGCTCGCCCGCCAGACCAGCCTGCGGGCCGTGGGCGCCCTGTTGGCCGCGTGGGGGAATCCGTACGCCGTCGTCCTGCATGACATCGAAAGCCCCGAGCACCCCGACCTTCTCCGGCTCGAGGTGCGGCTCGGGCGGCAGTTCGCGCAGCGCGCGCACGAGGCCGCCCAGCAGGGAGACCGCGTCCTCCGCGCCCACGTCCGCGACGTCGTGGATCTGGAGAACACCTGGGCGGCGCTGCTCCTGGCCGGCGACGGGGGCGACGTCGACCCCTCGGAGTGCTTCATTCCCGGCGGAGACCGAATCACGCCAGCGGTCTTCCAGGACGCTGCGACGGCTCCCGAGCGTGCGGAGGCCGGCCGCCGCCTGGCTCGCGCGCTCGGCTCGCGGCCCATTGGACGCGCGTTGCTCCGCGCCGCCGCACGGCTTCCGGAGCTCGACGATGAGCTCCTCGACGCTCAGCTGGACGAGCGGCGCGCCGCCGCCCGACTCGATCCGCTGAGCTCGGCTCCGCTCCTCGCCTATGCGCTGGCGCTTCGCGCCGAAACCAGGATGCTGGGACGCCTGGTGTGGGGTGTGGCGCTCGGTATACCGGCTCCTGTACTCGCCGCCGACCTGGCCTGGTCACCATGACCCACACCGCAAGGGTCCTGTGCCAACCCGAGCTGGCCGCGGGATTCGAGCTCGCCGGCCTCCGGGTACACGAGGCGAGCTCGGCGGAGCAGGCCGCGGAGCACCTGCGGGCCCTCCTCTCCCAGGCGGAGGTCGGCGTGCTTCTAGTGGACGAGCGCCTGCACCGCCGGCTCTCGGAGGAGTTGCGCCGCGAGCTTGCGCGCCGCGCTCTCCCGATGATCGTCCCCTTTCCCGGCCCGAGCTGGGCGGAACGGCGGGATCCCGACGCATACGTGCTCGAGCTGC
>CAYPAE010000139.1:0-6120 GCA_964408595.1 uncultured Gemmatimonadaceae bacterium
TGGAGCTCGCCGGCGGGAAGCCGTGCATCGCGATCGGCGCGGTGCGGCCGGAGGATGTGCCGCAAGTGCTCGCGGCTGGTGGAGCGGGAGTGGCGGTAGTGTCGGGTATACTTGGGGACTCGGATGTAGAGCGGGCGACAAGAAGGTATGTCGGGCGGCCTTTGTCACCCTGAGCGAAGCGAAGGGGACCATGCTGGCATGGCCCCCTTCACTGCGTTCAGGGTGACAAGCCCCTTCCGCCCTGCTGCCCCGCTGCCCCGCCTATCGTCCTTGTCTCACGCGAGCGATCGACCGCAGGTGCTCGTTGTAGCTCTTGGAGAACACGTGCCGCCCGTCTGGCCCGGCCACGAAGTAGAGGTAGGGCACCTTCGCGGGGAAGAGCGACGCCTCGATGCTGCGCCGGCTGGGTGAGTTGACCGGACCCGGCGGCAAACCCGGGTGCAGGTAGGTGTTGTACGGCGAGCGGAACTGGTAGTCCCTGGTGAAGAGCCGGGGCCGGCGCTTGCCGGTGGCTAGAAAGATGGCGTACTGCACCGTCGGGTCGGCCTGGAGGGCCATCCCGATGCGGAGCCGGTTGTGGTACACGCCGGCGATCGTCTCGCGCTCGTCGTCGGCGCGCGCCTCGCCCTCCACGATCGAGGCAAAGGTGACCAGCTGTGCCTTGGTCCAGCCCAGCGAGGCCAGGCGCGCGTCCCACTCCGGCTTCCAGGCCGAGTTGAACCCCTCCGCCATTACCCGCACCAGTTCCCGCGCCGTGGTCCCGTGCCGGAGCGAGTAGGTCTCCGGCCGGAGGAACCCCTCGAACGAGCGGACCGGAACGCCGAGCGTCGCGGTCGCGGCGGCGCTGTCCCACGCCGCCGCCAGCAGCGAGTCGGCGGGAATCCCCAGCTTCTCCCGGGCGAGCGCCGAGACCTCGGAAATGGTGAGCCCCTCGGGAACCGTGAACCGGGTCGCGACCTCGTCGCCCGCCTCGAGGATGTCCAACACCTTCCAGGCGGAGAGTCCCGGGGCGAACCGGTAGACCCCCGCGCGCACCGAGCGGTCGGCGCCCCGCGCGCGGGCGATGAGCTTGAACCAGAGCCGGTTGCCGACCACGCCGTGGGCGGCCAGAGTATCGGTCACGGCGGAGAAGGATGCACCCGGCGGGAGCGTGACCCGTTCGGCCGCGGAGTTGCTGCCGCAGGCGAGGAGGGCAAGCAGGAGCAGGAGGGGGACGACGGAAAGCCGTCGCGAGCGGGGCGGTGGGGCAGCGGGGCAGCGGGGCCGCCAGCTCCGTCCCCGCGTGGTCCGCGGCGTGCCGTAACTGCCCCGCCGCCCCACTGCCCCGCCGCCCCGCCTACCCACGCACCCTCCTCGCGTCGAGGAAATGCTGCAGCAGCACGGCCGCCGCCAGCGAATCCACGTCGCCCTTCCGGCCCCGGGTGCTGCCGCCTTGCTCCCGGATGACGGCCAGCGCCCGCGCGGTGCTCATCCGCTCGTCCCACAGCTCGACCGGCAGCCCGCTCCGGTCCGCCACCGCGCCGGCGAGCTCGCGCGCGGCCCCGGCGCTCTCCTCCTCTGCCCCCTCGCCGGTCAGGGGCAAACCCACCACCACGCCGGACGGGGCGTGCTCGGCGACCAGCTGGAGGAATCTGGGCATGGGGAAGCGCTTGCCCCGTCGGCGAACCAGCGTCTCCAACGGGGTGGCCAGGGTTTGGGTCTCGTCGCTGAGGGCCAGGCCGATCCGGACCTCGCCCCAATCGACCGCCAGCAATCGGCCCTGCCCAGGAAGGGACATGGTAGGAAGATACAGCGTGAAAAGTGAAGGGTGAAAAATGAAAAGGGGTGCCGTATGGCAACCCCTTTCACCCTTCACCCTTCACTTTTCACGCTGTTCTGTCACTGGGCCATCGTGGCAAAGAACTCCTTGTTGTTCTTCGTCCGCTTCATCCGTTCGAGCAGGAACTCGAGCGCCTCGACCGGCGGCATGTCGGCCAGGAAGTTGCGGAGCAGGTAGACCCGGTTGAGCTCGTCCTTGTCCATCAGCAGCTCTTCCTTGCGGGTCGAGGTGCGCTGGATGTCGATGGCCGGGTAGATCCGGCGGTCGGCCAGGCGGCGGTCGAGCACCAGCTCCGAGTTGCCGGTACCCTTGAACTCCTCGAAGATCACCTCGTCCATCCGGCTGCCGGTGTCCACCAGCGCGGTGGCGATGATGCTGAGGCTCCCGCCCTTGTCGATGTTCCGGGCGGCGCCGAAGAACCGCTTCGGCTTCTGGAGCGCGTTGGCGTCCACACCGCCGGAGAGGATCTTGCCCGAGTGCGGTACCACGACGTTATGGGCTCGCGCCAGGCGGGTGATCGAATCGAGCAGGATGACGACGTCGCGGCCGTGCTCCACCAGCCGCTTCGACTTCTCGATCACCATGTCGGCCACCTGCACGTGGCGGTCGGCCGGCTCGTCGAAGGTGGAGGAGATGACCTCCGCCTTCACGTTCTCCTCCATGTCGGTGACTTCCTCCGGCCGCTCGTCGATCAGCAGCACGATGAGGACGATCTCCGGATGATTCTCGCTGATCGCGTTGGCGAGCTTCTGCATCAGGATCGTCTTGCCCGCCTTGGGCGGCGCCACGATCAACGCGCGCTGGCCCTTCCCCAGCGGGGCCAGCAAGTCCACCACCCGCATGGAGAGGTCGCTGTTCTTGCGCTCCAGGCGGATTCGCGAATCGGGATACCGCGGCCGCAGGTTGTCGAACGCGATCCGGTGCTTGGTCTTTTCCGGCTCCTCGAAATTGACCTGCTCGACCTTGAGCAGGGCGAGGTAGCGCTCGCCCTCCTTGGGCGGGCGTACCTGCCCCATGACGGTGTCGCCGGTGCGGAGATCGAACCGCTTGATCTGGCTGGGACTGACGTAGATGTCGTCGGGGCCGTACAGGTAGTTCCAGTCCTGGCTTCGGAGGAAGCCGTACCCCTCGGGCAGGATTTCCAGCACCCCCTCGCCCCGGATGACCGTATCGGAGTCGAGCAGCGACTGCTCGATACGGAAGATGAGGTCCTGCTTCCGCAGCCCTGAGTAGTTGCTGATGTTCAACTGCTCGGCGAGGGTGTGCAGCTCGGCGACCGACTTCTGTTTCAGCTCAGCGATATCCACGGACGAGACTCCAAACGGACGGGCCCTGCCGGCGTACGGGCGGGTGAGGGACGATAAGGGTAAGAAATGCCGGCGAGGTTGGCCTGGGTATATGTCGGCCCGATGGCGGAACGGCGGTACGGGTTGTGACGGGGAGTTGTCCAGCCTAATCCAAGAAGCAATTTAACTTAGAGCGCTTCGTGGGCCCAGTCAAGAGCCCGCTTGCAGAAGTCGGGGGGACGCACGATTTTGGCTCATTCCTGGCAGGCTAATTCGAGTCGGAGCGGATATGGCCGAATCCGAACGTCTGGGCAAGTTCCGGCACGACCTCTCCAACCCGCTCTCGGCCCTGCTCGCCGAGATCCAGCTTCTGCTGCTCAACGAGTCGCCCTTCGACCCGGAGACCCTGGCCAGCCTCAAGGAGATCGAGGCCTTGGCCATCCGCATGCGTGGGATGCTCCGGGACATCTGACCGGATTCAGTCCGCCCGCCGGACCCTCCCGTTCAGCAGATAGGCGGCAAGAAAGGCCAGGCTCCCGACGCTCGCCGCCGCCCGGAAGGTCACGTCGCCCGCGCCGGCGGACACGAACCCCTCGATCAACCCCGCTACCACCAGCAGGACCGCCGCCCCCCCGACCATCCGGACCGACTTGCGCCCGCTCAGGACGAGGGCATCGCCCCGGCTCAGGTCCCCTGGCGCCACCACCGAGCGCCCCAGGAGGAACCCCGCGGCACCCGCCACCCAGATGGCGAACAGCTCCAGCAGACCATGCCCAAGGATGAACTCGAGCAGGTAGCCCAGCAGTCCGCGATTGGCGAAATGGCCCGCGGAAGCACCGATCGCGAGCCCGTTGAAACCGAGCAGGACGAGGGAGCCGATTCCGAGGAAGATGCCCCCGGCGAAACAGGCGATCGCCACCCGGACGTTGTTGGTGATGATGCCCGAGGCCATCAGCGGGCGGTCCTCCACCGCCACGTCCACGTAACGCCGGCCCTCCGCCATCCGTTCCGCGCCGGCATCCGCCCGCTCGATCATGACCTCGGGGAGCAGGTCGGCGGCGAGCGCCGGCTGCTCCCGCATCAGCAGGTAGCCTGCGGCGGCGGGCAACAGGAAAGCGAGACAGGCCACGGCGATGTAGCCGCGGGCCTGGCGGATCGCCGCGGGGCACTCACGGGCCAGCACCTCCCAGACCCGGCGCCAGGTGCCTCGCGCGTCGCGGTAGAGCGCGTTGTGCCCTGCCGCCGCGAGGCGCTCGAGGTGCTCGAGGGTGGCGTCATCCGCTCCATAGGTCCGCGCCCGCGCCAGGTCCGCGGCGACCTCCCGGTAGCGGGCGGCGAAGTCCGGCAGCTCGCGGGACGCGAAGCTGTCGAGCCCGTGCCGGGCCGCGCGATCGGCGAGTTGCTGGAACTCGACCCACCTGGGCCGCTTTCGGGCGGCAAAAGAAGCCGCCGCGGCCGAGCCTAGCCAAGCGACGGCTCCCTCCCGCCGCTCGCGCTCCCGCCGGTGCAGCTCCAGCAGATGCTCCAGGTCGCCGACGCCGGCCGGCGCGGGGTGATCGGCCAGCCGCCGGGCGATCGCGGCCGCGAGCCGGACCCGGGCAGGCTGGGCGAGTTGCGCCTGCCGGCTCTCGAACTGGGCCAGCACGCGAAACTCCGCGTCGGTCAACTCGGGAATGAGGGAGAGCGGCGTTGGGGCGCGTTGGGCCTCGGTCCGCCTGGGGACGACCAGCTCGAAGGGGCGGTCTCGCGCCACGATGGTGCCCGCGACCATGTCGCCCAGCCGCTTGCCCCTCGGGTGCAGGGCCACCAGGAGAGTGCCGATCAGGTAGGGTGGCGGCAAGAAGTCCGCGATCCGCAGGAGATTGCGCGCGGCCGCGGCGCCAAGGCTGACGGCATTGCCGGTGTCGCTGACCACCCGGATTCCCACCATCCGCTTGCCCGGCGTCTGACCTTGGCGGAGCCCCTCGAAGAGGATGAAGTAACCGGTCCATACCGCAAACCCGCCGAGCAGGAGGAGCGCACCGCCGATCGAGCCGATCGTCACCCCGAAGCCGGCGAGAATGCCGAGCACGATGAACACGCCGAGCGCCGAGCCGACCAGCACCAGCATGTCGATGAGCGCCGCGAGCGCGCGCGACCCCACCCCCGCGATCTCCAGGTCGAGCATCACGTGCTCCGGCGTCTCGACCTGGAGCCGCTGGCGGTAATCGGGCGGAGCGGTGCGCTGCTTCCTCATGGCGCGATTCTAACCCTTCGGCTGCGCTCAGGGCAGGCCTCTCGCGGAAGGACTCGCATCTGTCGCACCGACGACGCATCTTACTCGTCCGGCTTGGTCCCTTCGTCATGCTGCTGGAGCCGCTCCATGGTGTCCACGACCCTGCGACCGCTGTCGGTGGGTGAGATTCTCGATGTCTCCTTCACCCTCTACCGCCGGCACTTCGCCACCCTGGGGACGGTCGCCGTCCTCTGCTCCGGTCTGCCGGTCCTACTGAGCCTCTACATCGAGGCCTCGGGCGGTGTGCTGCAAAACCTGTCGCTCACGCTGGTGTACTACGTGACCTTCACCATCTTGAGCTCCATCGCCACCGCCGCCACCGTGTTCGTCGTCTCGGAGAGTTACCTGGGGCATCCGCTCAAGGCCGCCGGGGCACTCAAGCGGGCGACTCCGCTCCTCGGCCGGCTCATCGTCTGCTCGCTGCTCCTCGTCATCGTGGTGAGCTTCGGGTTTATGCTGTTCATGATCCCCGGCATCGTGCTCCTCTGCGGCCTGCTCCTGGCCTTTCCATCGCTGGTGCTGGAGCCCGGCAACTCCCCGACCGGCGCCCTCTCCCGCTCCTGGTCGCTGACGCGGGGGTCCCGCTGGCGGATGCTGGGCCTCCTGGTCACCCTCGTCGTCCTGCTCTACGTCCCGATCATCGCCCTCGGCGCGATCGCCACGCTGGTGTTTCCCTCCGCCGGGGCGGGCGGAGGCCTGACCCCCGGGCTCCTGACGCTCGCGGTGGTCGGGGTGCTCCA
>CAYPAE010000140.1:0-6081 GCA_964408595.1 uncultured Gemmatimonadaceae bacterium
GGATGATGAGCCCCTCGCCCTCGGCCAGCGGGGGCCGGCCGAGGAGACCGCGGGCCCGCTGCCAGAAGCTATCGGCCAGGCCGGCGCTCCGGGCCAAGGGACGCCCCTCACCAGTCTTGCGCACCGCCACCTTCCTCATTTAATCCCGCCCAACGTGGCGAAGATCTGAATCATCGCCGGCGCGAGAATGATGACGAACAACGCCGGAAAGATGAAGATCACCAGCGGGAACACGAGCTTGACGGCGGTCTTGGCGGCGGCTTCCTCCGCCCGCTGGCGGCGCTTGGTCCTGAGCGACGACGCCTGCACCCGCAGGGCGTGCGCGACCGAGGTGCCGAACCGGTCGGTCTGGATCAGCATGGAGACGAGCGAGCTCACCTCCGACACGCCGGTGCGCTCCCCGAGTCGCCGCAGCGCTTCCTCCCGCCCCGTGCCCGCCCGCATCTCGAGAGTGACCATCACCAGCTGCTCGCTCAGCACCGGGCTCACCCGGTCGAGCTCCTCGGAGACCCGGACCAGCGCCTGGTTGAGGCCGAGGCCGGCCTCGACACAGACCACCAGCATGTCGAGCGCGTCGGGCAGGGCGCGCTGGATCTCGGTCTGCCGTTCCCTGACCCGCCGGCCGACGTAGAACGCCGGCAGAATCCATCCGAGCAGACCGGCCCATATCGATCCGACCATCACGGAGGATGCCGCGCCGCCGAGCAGAGGCACCATGACCGATGCCAGAAAAGCCAGCGCGACGGCGAGGCCGAACCGGCAGCCCCAATAGATCAGCACCGAATCCGGGTGGAGGAATCCGCACTGCGCGAGGACGGTCCTGACGCTGTCCGCGTCGTGCCGGTGGCCCGCCACCCGCTCGCCCACTCCTCGAAGCAGCACGGTGAGGCGCTCGATCCGCTCCTTCCTGGTCTTGGCCCAATGCTGGGTCTCGCCCACCCGCCGCAGCGCGGCGAGCTGCCGGGCCACCTCCGGTGAGCGCCACCGGCCGACCTGGGCGATGAAGATCACCAGGAGGCCGGCCGAGGTCGCCGCGAGCAGGGCGACGAGGAGCAGGGGCTCGGGCATCTCAGATCTCGATGTTGATGATCCGCCGGATCCACACGAAGCCGATTAACTGAAGCAGGGCGGCGCTGCCCAGCATCAGCCGGCCGAACGGGTGGTCGAACAGCAGCCCCACGTACTGGGGGTTGACCAGGTAGATGATGGAGCCGACCACGATCGGCAGCGCGGCGAGGACGTGACCGCTCAGCCGGCCCTGGGCGGTGTGGACCCGGAGCTGGCGCTGGACCACGAAACGCTGGCGGAGGACGTCCCCAAGGTTGTCGAGCACCTCGGCCAGATTCCCGCCGACCTCGCGCTGGATCAGGATCGCGGTGACCAGCATGCGGAGGTCGATCAGCGGCACCCGCACGGAGAGGCCGAGCAGGGTGTCCTCGAACGGCAGCCCGAACCGCTGCTCGTCGAAGGTCCGCTGAAACTCCCCCGCCACCGGCTGGGCCGCCTCGTCGGCGACGATCTTGATCCCCGACCCGATCGGGTGTCCCGCCCGGATGGCGCGCGCCAGGAGGTCGAGGGCGTCCGGAAGCGCCTCCTCGAAGGCCTGGAGCCGGAGCCGGCGCTGGCGGCGGATAAAGACCATGGGGAGGAGCGACCCGGCCACGGCGGCCACCAGCACTGCGCCGAAGAACCCGGTGATGGTCAGGAAGAACAGGGCGCTGGCGAGGGCGCACCCCGCGCTGGCGAGCAGGAAGGTCCCCAGGCTCCAGGACATCCCCGCCTCGCGCAGAGTGCCTTCGATCGCGGCGATGGCCGGGATCCGGAAGGCGGCCACGAGCAGCGGATTCCCCAGCCGAGCCGGGTCCACTCGGAGGAGGGTGTTCTCCCCCGGCCCTGCGCCTCCCGTCACCTGGAGTTGGCGGAGCTGCTTCCGCACGGAGCGCGCGCGGCTGTGCTCCTGAATCCACTCGTAGACCAGCGCCAGGGAGACGGTGCCGAGCGCCACGATCCCGAAGGCGGCGAAGCCGCGGCCGAAGACGTCCGGCGGGAGGTTCACCGCCGCAGCCGGATGGGCCCGGCGTCGACCTCGTCGGCGAAGAGCCTGGTGCCGAGCTCGATCCCGTAGGCCTTGAAGCGGTCGACGCAGCGGGGCCGGATCCCGGTGGCTCGGAACCGGCCGAGCACGACGTCGTTTTCGGCCACCCCCTCGCGCTCGAAGAGGAAGATGTCCTGCATGCTGATGACTTCGCCCTCCATCCCCACGATCTCCGCGATCTGCATGATCTTGCGGGAGCCGTCGGAGAGCCGGCTGATCTGGATCACCAGGTGAATGGCGCTGGCGATCTGCTGCCGCATCGCCTTCTCCGGCAGCTCCAGGCTCGCCATCGAGATCATCGTCTCCAGCCGGCTCAGGGCGTCGCGGGGGCCGTTGGCGTGCAGCGTGGTGAGCGAGCCGTCGTGGCCGGTGTTCATCGCCTGGAGCATGTCCACCGCTTCGGACCCGCGGACCTCGCCGACGATGATGCGGTCGGGGCGCATGCGCAGCGAGTTGATCAGCAACATCCGCTGCGCCACCTCGCCCTGCCCTTCGATGTTGGCCGGCCGGGTCTCCAGCCGCACCACGTGAGGCTGGCGCAGCTGAAGCTCGGCCGAGTCCTCGATCGTGACGATCCGCTCGGTGGCCGGGATGTAGGACGACATGACGTTGAGCAGGGTCGTCTTGCCGGCGCCGGTGCCGCCCGAGATCAGGATATTGAGTCTGGCCTTCACCGCGGCGCGGAGGAACTCGAGCATCGGATCGGTCAGGGTGCCAAGCCGGAGCAGATCATCGCCGGCCAGGGCGTCACGCCTGAACTTCCGGATGGAGAGGTGCGGGCCGTCCACCGCCAGCGGCCGGATGATCGCGTTGACGCGCGAGCCGTCGGGCAGGCGGGCGTCCACCATCGGGGAAGAGTCGTCGATCCGGCGGCCGACGCCGGACACGATCCGGTCGATCACCTGGAGCAGGTGGCGGTCGTCCTGGAACCGGACGTCGGTCTTCTCCAGCCGGCCGGCCCGCTCGATGTAGACCTGATTGTAGGTGTTCACCAGGATATCGGAGATCGAGGCATCCTGGATCAGCGGCTCCAGCGGGCCGAGGCCGAAGATCTCGTCGAGCACCTGGCCGACCAGCACCTCCCGCTCGTCGAAGTTGAGCGGGACCATGTCTTGGGTCAGGAGGTCGTGCACCACCTTGCGGATGGTGTCCACCACCTGGTCGCGCTCGGTCTTCTCCAGGTTGGAGAGGTTCAGCCGCTCGATCAGCCGGCGGTGAACCCGCGCCTTCACCTGCTGGAACCGCTGGGATTCCACCCGTGATTCGCCCGAGATCCTTCCCGGCCCCTGGACCGACGGCGGCCCCGGGGCGGCCGGGGGGGGTGCCACTGCCTCCCACGGCAGCCGAGGAACCTTGCTGTCGTCCGGCCGGCCGTTGCCGCGGGTCCCGTCAGTCATCGGTGGGCGCCCTCTTCCCGTTTGGCTTGTGGACCCGCTGCCAGAGGTTGCGGAGGGGGTTGAGCCCGCGGCCCGGCTTGCCGTTCCGGAGTCCCGAGATCTGCGACCCCAGCGCACGGAGGTCTTTGGCGTACCTGGAATTGCCGTTGAGCACCAGGGGCGTGCCGCTGTTGACCGAAGTGATCACGGCCTCGTAGTCGTTGCTCAGGGTGGAGTACACCTTGAGCCCGAGGGTCCGCTCGATGTCCTTGATCGAGATGGACTCGCCGCCGCGGTAGCGGTTCACCACCACCCGGATCTGCGCCTCCCCGCCCACCAGCGCCCGGCGGATCAGCGGCAGGCCCCGCTGGATGTTGCGGATCGAGGGGAGGTCGGCGCTGGTGACGACGAACACCAGGTCCGACTGCTCGAAGACGGCGAGGGTCGCCGGCGAGAGCGACTTCGAGGTGTCCACCAGGACGAAGTCGTAGTGCTGGCGGAGGAACTTGATGATCCGGCGGATCTGATCGGCCGACACCGCCTCGGCGCGGTCCGGGTGATACGGGGCGGACAGCAGGTGGACGCCTGACGGGTGGCGCTCGATGAAGCTCGCGAGGAGCCCGGCGTCCATCCGGTGAAAGTTCTGCACCATGTCCACGAAGTTGAACCGTGGCTGCACCCCGAGGAAGAGCGCCACCTCGCCCAGCTCCAGCTCGAGGTCCACCAGCAGCGTCTTCTTCCCGGTGAGCTGGTGCAGCGAGATCGCGAGATTGGTCACCACCGTGGTGGAGCCCGATCCGCCCTTGGCGCTCGCGAAGGCGTACACCACGCCGGGCGCGCGCGGGCGGTCGGCTCCGGCGCGGCCCATCCGGGCGGTCATGCGGCCGACGGCGCCGGACAGCTGCTCCGGGCTCACCGGCTTGACCATGTAGTCGGCCGCACCGGCGCGCATGGCCTCCAGGAGCAGCTCGGGCGAGAGGGCCGGGCCGACCAGCAGGAAGCGGCAGGGGCGGGTCTCGGTGATGAACTGGGCGAACTTGATGCCGAGCTCCGGGTCGTCCTCCAGGTCGAGGACGATCAGGTCCGGCTCCGAGCCCCGGAGGGCCTTCAGCTCCTGCTCGCCGACCTCGGCGAACGGCACCGACAGCTCCATGCCGAGCAACACGCCGACGTCCGGCCCGGGCACGACCTGGCGCGCCATCTCGCGGAAGGCGGCGTCGGTGGAGATGAGGGCGGCGCGGATGGTCGATTCGGGCATCGGTACCTGCTGTTGGAGACGGCTACTCGACGAGCTTCACCCGTTTTACCAGCGCGCCTGCGTCGCCCTCGTCGTCGTTGTTGCCCACCGAATAGTACAGCAAGCGGCCGGTGACGGAGCCCGCGCCCGGGTCCACACTTTCCAGGAAGAACAGGACGATGTTGTTGAACTGCACCGGTAATCCGCTACCCATTGTAGGAATCTGTCCCGGATCGAAGAGCGCGACCTTGATGACCCTGGGACTGTGGCGCCAATCCGCCTGGCTGCTGCTCTGCATCTGATTCTGGCCGGCATCCCAGCTGGTGCCCGCGTCAGCCGCGATCCGGGCGCTGAGCTCCCCCAGGGGTAGCGTCTCACCGGCCGGAGCGACCTCGAAGCCCCCGCTGCCGAGGCTTACCGGTCGCGCGTCGCATTCACTCAGCCGCTCCGCGATCTCGGGAGGCTCGCCTTCATACACCCAGAGTCGGTACCCGCCCGGTCCGCTAGTGGCGGATTGGTCTTTCAGAGTAATCGGGCGGCCGTAGTCATTGGTGTAGCCACCGGGGAAGAGGTTGCGGTGGTCGCTTCCGTACCCCGTCTGCGGACCAGGACGATCAAACGGGCCGTACGAGTCTCCAGCCGCGTCGCCGTATTGCCACGGCTCGATCTGGTCTTCCCATGGCGTGCCAGTGTCTTCGACATCGTTCGCCCAGGCATCCGGCAGCATGATCGGGGTCACGCAATTCGCACCGCTGGCTTCGGTTACGCCCGCCGCCGCTATCGCTCCCACAGGCAATGAATCCCAATTCTCACTCAGGGCACGACCCAGGAGACGGGCAAACCAGGTGCCGACACCAGCGCGTTGGACCCTGACCCGTACCTGCTCGGCGCCGAGGTCCGGAACGACCTCGACTTCGCCCGCCTGCACCGGACTGTTCAGAATCGTGTTCGCATGGGCCAGCTGAAGGGCGCGAGCTCTCGCCGTTGCCGTATCGGGCGCAAACTCCAGGAACACGCTCGCACCGGCCAGCGCCCCGGCCTCCGCTGCGCGCAGCGCGTCGGCTCGGGCCTTGTACAGCATGCCAAGATCGATCGCCAAGGCTCCGACCCCGCCCATCGCCGTCAGGCTGACCGCGACGAGGATGAGACTCACCCCCCGCTCTTTCGGCCGGCGCACTCTCTCTCGTTGCATGAGTCCCCCTTCGCTACCGCGTGCGCGGCGCCGTGTCGGCCCGAGTCCGCATGCGCTTGGACCAGTCCCAGGTCCACGGCTCACCGGTCGGCACCGCGGGCGGCGTCTCGCTGGCCCCGACCAGCTTGGGCGTCACGATCACCAGCAGCTCGGTGCGCCGCTCGCGCACGCTCTTGGAGCG
>CAYPAE010000141.1:0-6045 GCA_964408595.1 uncultured Gemmatimonadaceae bacterium
TGCTGATCATGGATTGACCTCACGCGGTTATCATGGCCGCCGGGTGTGCATCCGTGAGTCGTGCCGGACTAAACTCGGAGGTCGCGATGAGAAGAGCATCCACCCTTCGACTGCTGGTGGCGTCCCTGAGCACCGCCTGCTCCGTGCCGGACGAGCCCAGCTCGGAGCCGCCCGGCCCCGGCGTGGCTGCCGGCAAGTCCTCCAAGACGCTCTCACCAGGAAAATTCACGCTCGCTCTCGGCGATTCCTACGTCTTTGGGTTACTGGTGAAGCAGCGGGTCGCGGCGCTGCTCGCCGAGACGACGGCGCAGGTGGCGGCGGAGCAGCAGCGGCTCGACGAGGTGCAGAAGCAGCTTCAGGACGAGCTCAAGCGGCTGAGCGGCGGGGTGATTCCGGACATCAAGCTGCCGAAGATCAAGCTGTAAAGTGACCGCCCGGCGACGGTCCCCCGCCGCCCGGTAGTCGCGACTTCCTCCGATTCCCCCTCCGGGTGACCCCCGCAGTTGACTCCCTACTGATCGGGCATTGACCGCCGATACCTATCCTTGCCTCCAGTTGAAGTTCTTGGCCACCCCCGAACCAGCCGGAGGCAGAACCCATGCGACACTCCACACCTTGTGCACTCACCGCTCTGCTACTCGCCACAGTTGCCCCGGCGTGCAGCGAGAGTTCCGGCCCGTCGCTCGATCCCGGTGCACCGGCACTGGCGACCACGAAGATTGAAGAATTCAATGTGAGAGCGCCCTTCTCCCTCGCCGACGTGGACAACCCGTGCACGTCCGTGATCGAGGCCATCGATCTCGATGGGACGATTCACGGGACCTTGATCGTCTGGGACAACGACCACTTCAAGTCGCACTTCAACGTCAGCCTCACCGGTGTGGACGCCAACGGAGTGAAGTACCAGGGGACCTCGACGGGCAACGGGAAGGGTGACTTCCCGGGCAGCGGAACCGAAGATGTGGTCACCAGCACGGTGCTGAACAGCCAGGGCGGCACCCCCAACTTCGTGGCGAAGATCGTCCTGCACTTCGCTGCGAATGGGACTGTTCAGGTCGAGAAGGGGAGCGAGGAGTGCCGGGGATAGGATCAGGCTGTAATCAGAACGTGTAGCGCGCCCCGAGCAGCATCCGCCAGCGAGAGCCGCCGAAATCGATCCCGGTGGGCGTCCGCCGCCGCAGGCGGTCGCCCGCGCGCCCGGGGGCCGCGTGCATCGTAAACCGCCAGGTCCAGCAGCGGAGTATCGTCCATCCGGCAGGGCTCACCGGGGGGATACGCCCGACGTCAGGCTGCCGAAGATCAAGCTCTAGAAGACGTACCGCGCCCCGAGGAACATGCGCCAACGCGACGCATCCCCGTCCGCCGACCGCGGTCGCGGGGACCGGGACTGGTAAATTCCGCGTCCGGCCACAGGGTCGTAGCCCACCAGCTCCAGCAGCGCGATGTCGTCGATCCCGCGGACCACACCCCAGTCGCCGTCCAGCAGGTGCAGCAGGTTGAAGACGTCGAGCGTCAGCTCGAGCGACTGTCCGCCGAGCGTCCGAACCACCTTCGACAGCCTGGCGTTGGTGAAGTTCACCCATGGGTTCCGGCAGCTGTTCCGCCGCATCACCCGTCCTTGCTGCGTCCGCAGGCAACTCTCCCGCTGGATGAATCGGTCCAGCTCGGCGTACGCGGAGGCCGGGGCGGGGGATGTCTGGCCCATCTCGTCGCGGACCACCAGTGCCACGTCCCCGCCGGGCGTGGCGTTCGCCGGCACGTAGACGGCGTCGTTCCCGTACCCATCGGCGTTCGCGTCGCCCGCCACGATGTAGGTATACGGACCTCCGGACGACCGACCCTCGTAGAAGAGGGTGAGCCGGAAGCGCAACGGCAGATCCGCGGTCGCGAGCAGCGTCACCCGGTGCGGGACGGTCCACGCGGAGGGGGCCAGCCGGCGGTCGGCGAGGGTGCCGTTCAGCACCACGACGTCGAGGTTGGCGTCGAGCCCGTCCTCGGACGCGGAGAGCAGGTCGCGGGCGTTGGTGTAGGTGTACGAGGCGCTCAGCTCCTGCCCGCCGGCGAAGCGCTTCTGGAGTTGCGAGGTGAGGGAGAACCCGCGATCGCCGCGGGCATTGCGCACCTGGGTTACCCGCCCGAAGGCAGGACTCAGCCGGCCGGGCGTGACCTCGCCGCCCGGGTCGATCATGCCGTAGAGGACCCGGCCGCCTTCCCCGAGCGAGGCGCCGACCGGCGGCCCGAGGTTGAGCTCCCTGAGGTCGAGCTGGTTCACCCCCTGGTTATAAAGCAGGTCCACCGTGCCCACGAGGCCCCACGGCAGGCGGTGGTCGGTGCCGAAAGCGATCTTGAGCGTTCGCGGGAAGCGGAACGCCGGGTCGAAGACGCTGACCGGCCCGGCAACCGGCGGTGCCGCGGCGCTCCCCGCACAGGCGGTCGGTGGCCGGGTGATGTCGGGGACGAACGCCGGGACGTTGGTGCTGTCGCAGATGACCTCGATCGCATCGAGGCCGGTGTGCACGTACACCTCGTTGAACCAGCGGTAGGCCGGCCTGCCGGCGAACAGCCCGATCCCGCCGCGCAAGAACGTCGTCCCGTCGCCACGGAGATCATAGCTGACGCCCAGACGGGGGGACCAGAGGAGGTGGCCACTCGGGGTGCGGGTGTTGTCCACCCCGAACGCCTCCTGCAGACCGGGATTGCTCGTCGGACTTCGGGATACGAACGGCACGTCGGCCCGGAGGCCGGCGGTGGCCAGCAGCTTCGGGGTCACGCTCCACTGGTCCTGGATGTAGCCGCCCGCCTGCTGGACGCGGAGATCGGACAGCGGGCCCGGCGGGCGGGCGGGGTGGTCCAGGATCGCGTCGTAGCTGGCTGGCATGTTCGCCTCCAGCGAATCGAGGCTGCCAAAGTGCCAGGCGGCATGAAAGAAATACTGCAGGTTCTCGTGGGTAGGGAGAGAGATTAGCTCGTCGTGGGTTCCCAGCGTAATCCGGTGGGCGCCCGCCGTCAGCGTGAGGTTGTCGGTCAGCTCGCTGATTTGCTGCTCGACGCGGTCGCCGCGACAGGGCAGCGCGGCCCCGGCCTGGAGCTCGCCCGCGTCCGCGTGCGCGAACACGGAGGGGAAGTTGCTCGCAGTGGTGCAGGTCTGGCGGCCCCATCGGCGGGCCAGCAGGAGCTCGTTGGCGAGGCGGCGGCCCGGCGCCGCGGTCCAGGCGAGATGGGTGGCGTGCGCCGTCACCGGGAGGCCCTGGGCGATGGAGGTGAGGCAGTAGACCTCGTACGCGACCCGGCATCCAGGGCTGAACAGGAAATCCAGTCCGGCGTGGCTGTAATCGTACGACAGCTCCAGTCGACCGTTAACCCCGAGCTGGACCGTGATCTTTGCGAACGCGTTGCCCGCCGGATTTTTGAACGGGTACCGATCCGGCGTCCCGACGTCCACGCCGTAGGTGTCCCGCAGGATCTGGCTGAACCGGAGCGCGCTGGAGCGCCGGAAGCCGATCCCGGCCGAATCGGCGCCATCGGTTGTGTCGGTCCCGATGGTTACAGTCTCGAACGGCCCCGAATTGTGCTGCAGTCCTGCCTGCAGGAAGAATGCGGCGCGGTCATGCGCGATCGGCCCCCCGAGGGTCAAGCCGATCTCTCCGTACTTGAACTCGCCGCCCCGGCTCCCCGAGGGATCCTTGCCCTGGAAGCCCTGGCTGATGAAATACCCGGTGATCGAGCCTTCGAACCGGTTCGAGCCCGACTTGGTCACCGCGTTCACCAGCCCCGCGCTGAAGCTCCCGAAGCGCACGTCGAACGGCGCGGCGAGGACCTGCACCTCCTTCACCGCCTCGACCGCGATGGTCCGGGCTCCGAACAACCCCGACCCGAAGGTGCCGACGCCCCCGAGCAGGTCGCTGCTGGCGGCGCCGTCGATCTGCAATTGGGTGAGACGGGCGGACTGGCCGGCGACTGAGAGGCCGCCCGGGCCCTGGGTGACCAGCGGCGAGAGGAGCGCCACCTGCGTCAGGTCCAGGCCCGGGACCGGAAGGCGCGCCAGCGTGGATTCAGCGACGATGTGGGACGGGCCGGTGCGACCCGGGTTGATGAGCGGATCGTCGGCCGCGTAGACGGTGATCGGCTCGAGCACCGCGACGCCGGGCCGCAGGGAGAAGTCCACCCGAAGCCGCTGGCCGAGGGAGAGGAAGACGCCGTCCCGCCGGACCGGCTCGAAGCCGATGGCGTGGACCTCGATCCGGTAGGGACCGCCTACGGAGAGGTGCTCGAGGGCGTAGCGGCCCGCTCCCGACGTTGGCGTGCGCCACCGCTCCCCGTTGGAAGCGCTGGTCGCCAGCACCTCCGCCTCGGCGATGGCGGCGCCGTCGGCCGCACGCACCCGCCCCTCGATGGCCGCGCCGGTGACGCCCTGCGCTCGGAGTGCGGGGGCGATCAGAGCACCGCAAAGGAGCGGAACGAACCACCTGCCCACGGCTCACCTCCCGACTCACACTGCTGTGCGTTCGTGGTCTCACTCCCTGGGCCGCATCAACTCCTGGTACGGCGAGTAATTGCGCAGCGACTCGAAGTCGGGATCGAGGTGGAGGAACATGCGGTCCCGGAGCCCCCAGTCGAACGCCTGCCGGAGCAGCCCCACCGCCTGCTCACGATCGCCTCGCAACGCGGCGAGACGGGCTCGCGAGTAGTTCACGCGGGCGTCCTTCGATCGGCTGGCGAGCCAGGCATCCATCCGATCCGCTTCAGACCGGTCTCCCCGCCGCAGCGCCAGCGCTCCCAGCGCGGCGTGGGCCTTCAGGCTGGTCGTGTCCTCGGCGAGCAGGTGCTGGTAGCCCGCACGGGCCTCGTCCCACCGCCCGGCGTAGTAGAAGACGCTGAAGCGGGGACGTATGCAGGGCCAATCGTCGCGGGTGGCATCGTTGATGCCGTTCTCCCCATACCACGCCACGACCCGCTCGAGCACCCGCAGCGCCGCCTCCGGATGCCCATGGGCGCGAAGCTCGAGCGCTACGCACTCGGTGGCCATCGGAGCCGGCCAGGGGTCGTCATCCGAATGCCGGCCGGGTAGGAAGCCGAGCGCCAGCCGCTCCGCCTCCCCGACCCGGCCCAGCGCGGCCAGCGCCGCCGCCTCGTGCTGCGACAGGTGGGGGGATCCTGCGTCGGCGCGCAGGCCGGCCCGGGCGGTCTCCAGCTGGCGACCGTAGTCGCCCAGCATGTGGTAGGTGATCGCGAGCCAGTCCAGGTAGAGCGTGTACAGAAAGCCCTTGAGGCCGAGCTTCTTGGGGTCCACCAACTGGAGGATCTCGAGGCTCTGCCGGGGCCGGAAATGCTCCACCGCGATGACGGAGCCGAGTATCGTGAAGGCGGCCGACCGGGGCGCTGCTTCGAGCGCGGTTCGGACTGCGGCCAACGCCTCGTCCGTGTCTCCCCGGCAGCCGGCAGAGGCCAGCCGGAGCTGCCCCCGATCCACTGGAGGTAGCAGCCGCTCCCGAGGCGTGAGGCGGCGCGCGATCGAATCCACTGCGGCGCAAGCGCCCTCCAACCACAGGGCCACAGCGCCGGCCGTCTGGGCCCCGGTGTAGCTCGTGTCGAGGGCGGCAGCCCGGCGGTAGTGCTCGGCGGCAGCGGCGAAGTCAAACTCAGTCTGCCCGGCGGCGAGCATCTCCTGGTAGGCCTCGTAGGTCGGCGGTAAACTCGCCGCTTTCCAGGTCTCGAACTCGGAGCCGAGCACCACGGCGAATCCAGCCATCACCCGTTGTCGGAGAGTCTCGACCACGCGGGTCCTCTCTCGCACCAGCCCCACCGCGGGCTCCAGTGGGACGATGACCTTACCGGACGGGCCGTCCACCAGTTGCGCCTCGAAGTGGAGGCTGTCGCCATCCCGGTAATAGCTCCCCCAGAGGACGGTCCCTGCGCCGACCCGCGTCGCCAGCGCCCGCCCCGCCGTCGCACCCACGCGTACCGGCTCGCCGGCCTCTCCCGCCGCAGTGCGAACGTCGTACACGTCGTGCATCAGCCGGGTAGCGGCCAGTCCGCGGGCGATGT
>CAYPAE010000142.1:0-6016 GCA_964408595.1 uncultured Gemmatimonadaceae bacterium
TCCTGCAGAGACCGGGATCCCCTAACCGTGTGTCCTTTCGTAGTAAGTTGGCCGGCTCCCCCACAACCGCCCCTGACTGCTTGTTTTAGAGGATGCACTGGACCCACCCGGGGTGAGCCCACCGTCGTCGTCGCTAGTATCGGTCAAAAAACGCGGGTCCGTAAGGGCACCCGCTCCCTCCGGCCCCGCCCCCTACGGCCGCCGGGCCTCCGTCCACCGGTTGGTCGCGTCCAGCACCGCGAAGACCGCCGCCCGCTCCGCGCTCTCCCTGATCTCCGCCGAGCCGGTCAGGAGCGAGGTCTCCCGGCCCCCCAGCCCCTGCACCGCCACGAAGGCGAACTCCCGGTCGAACGCCTCCACGATCTTGGCGCCCTCGAGCGCGATGGAGAAATCGGTCAGCAGGCGGTCAATCACCATCACCGACGCCTTGGCCGCGCCCTCCACCCGGCTCCGCGGCGTGTCCGACGCCTCCTCCTCCGCCGTCTCGGTCTGCCCCCGGAACGAGAGCGTCACCGTGATCGCGATCCGGTGCGGCCGCTTGCCCGGCGCCACCGACATGGTCTCGAACAGGAGCGCCCGCTGGAGCAACTTGTCCCGCAGGGTGTCCTTCTCCAGCGCCTCGATCGGCCGCACCTCCGCCGTCTGCGCGATGCTGATCTTCCGGTGGTCCACCTTGAGCCCGAGCTGCGCCAGCAGCGCCGACTCGATGTTCCGCACCACCTGCTTCGGCTGGAGCCCCGCCTGCGCCAGGATGTGGACCTCGCTCACCTCGCCCAGCGGCGTGGTCACCACCCGCGCCGAAAGGATCCCCTCGAGGCTGGTGAGCAGGTTCTCCGCCCGCCTGACGCCCCAGGGATCCGGAATGGCCTCGGTGGCCCCGCTCGTCCGCAGCGGTTGGCCCGGCTGCGGCGGCTGGCCGACGTTCACCGGCCCACTTGGTCTTGGACTGAATCCCGACACGGTTCTACCCCGCTTCCCGGTCTATTCGTCATGGGCGAGGGGGTCGCCCTTTGTTGCCGACTCGATACTGCCCCGCTGCCCCGCTGCCCCGCTGCCCCGCCTACGCCACCGCGTTCCGTCCCGCCGCCTTCGCGCGGTACAGCGCGCGGTCGGCCGACACCAGCAGATCCACCTCCGCCGGCTCCTTCGGGTTGAACTCCGCCAGCCCGATGCTCACCGTGACGAGCCCCGGCGGATAGCCCAGCCTGCGTCCGGTCCCTTCGATCCCCGCGCGCAGCGCCTCGGCCACCCGCGCCCCGCCCTGGAGATCGGTGCGGGTGAGGATCACCACGAATTCGTCGCCGCCGTAGCGGGCCGCCACGTCGGAGGCGCGGACCGCGTTCCGGATCTCGCCCGCCACCGCCCGGAGGATGTCGTTCCCCGCCTCGTGGCCGTACTGGTCGTTCACTTCCTTGAAGCGGTCGAGGTCGAGGAAGAGGACCGCGAAGCCCTCGCTGCTGCGCTTGCTGCGCTCCACCTCGAACGCCAATTGGTCTCGCAATACCCGGTAGGCGCTGAGCCCGGTCATGGGGTCCACCGCCGCCGCCCGCTGCGCCTCGTCCGCCCGGCGCTCCTGGTACGGGGTGCACTGCCGCATGCTCGCCCGGCCCAGCGCCGCCGCCTCGGCGAACTGCTGGCAGGTCTCGAACCCGCAGGCCCCGCAGTCCCACGGCCGGCCGTTGGGGCCCTTGCCGATCTGCTCCAGGACCGCGGCCACCGCCAGCGGGTCGGGCTTGGTCCGGCGCGGCTTGATGGCGAAGGTCGCCCCGACGCTCGCCACCACCGCGGCGTCCACCACCGGGAAGCGGCTCCGGGGCGGCTCGGTGCTCGCCACCAGCTCCCGGCGCCAGTAAAGCTCTTCCTCCGGTCCCGAGAGCGGGTGGTCCAGTGCCCCCTCCGTCGAGAGGATGTCCACGAAGCCGAGGTCCATCCGGTCCACCGCGACCGCCCGGGCCAAGGCCCGGAGCGCGTCGAGGCCCCGGATCTTCCGGAACCGCCGGCTGGAGTAGCGCGACTCGTCCAGCAACGCGAGCGGCAGCCCGCCCGCCGTGCTCAGGTGTCGCCGCCGCTCCTCCGGAACCCGCTCGAAGAAGGTCGGCTGGGCCAGCAGGCTCACCCCGCGGATCCGGAAGATCTGCTCCAGGTCGCCGAAGGTGATCGCCGCGTCGAGATCGCTGGGTTCCACCGGGGGACTGATGCCGGCGTACGCGATCCTGAGGCCCGCGCGGTACAGCGCTCGCAGATATCGCGCCTCCGCCACCGCGGGCAGCGCCACCGGCGCCAGATAGGGCAGCAGCTCGGGATACTGGGTCCTCACCGTCTCCACCACCACCGGATCGGTGGAGCGGATCAGGGTCCCCCAGGGCTCCTCTTCCAACAGCTTAAGATATTCCGCCGCAACGAGCTCGTCGCCAATCACGCCCCGGGTGACGGCCCGGAAGCCGGCGGCGTAGCACGCGTTGATGAGCTGCTCCGGCGACGCCGGGTAGAAGTGGGCGGCCGACTCCGGGCTCAGGATCAGGATCCCGTCGCCCTGCGAGGCAATGGCGAGAGCCTTGCCGATCTCGCCATTTACCTTGACCGCGTCGTGGGGGCAGGCGGCGAGACATTGGCCGCACCGGATGCAGGCCTCGTCCACCACCTGGAGCAACAGGGACTCGTCGCCCGCCACCGCGATCGCATCGGTGGGGCACACGCGCACGCATGCCAAGCAGGCGACACAGAGCTCGGCGTCGATCGCGAAATTCAAGGTTACCCTGGCCAGGGGGAGTCGGGTAAGACCTTCGCAATCTGACGGGCGGCCACCGGACTGTCAATACCTGGGAGGGTGCAAAACAATGATACAGTATAACTTAGCCAACGTGCCGCTGGTGTCCTAGACAGCTAAGCTATTCCAGCCGATAGGCTTTGATCTTCCGGTACAGGGTCCGCTCCCCTATCCCCAAGACCTCCGCGGCCTTGCGGCGGTTCCCCCGGTACACCCGGAGGGCCGCCTCGATGGCCGATTTCTCCACCTCCGCCATGGTCATGCCGGGCCGATAGACCACCGGCTGGTCCCCGTCGCTGTCGCCCTCGGGCAGCACGTCGGTGACCGTGGCGTGGTCGGTCAGCTCGATCACCTGGACCCGCTGCGGCTGGTCGTCCAGCCGCCGGCGCAGCTGCTCCACCTGGAGCTTGAGCTCCAGCAGGCTCCTTAGAATGAACTCCAACTCCTGCCCCGCTGACGCCACCCGGACCGGCAGCAGCGACCCCGGTCCCTCCAGGATGTCCGCCGGGATGTCGCTGGCCCGGATCTCGGCGCCCGGTGCCAGCACCACCATGCTCTCGATCAGATTCCGGAGCTGGCGGACGTTGCCCGGCCAGGGCGCGCTCACCAGCCGCTGCATCGCCTCCGGGGTGATCCCCCGGAAGGTGCGGTCGTGGGTCTTGGCGAACTCGCGGATGAACCGCCGGACCAGGAGCGGGATGTCCTCCCTCCGCTCCCGCAGCGGCGCCAGGTAGATGTTGAGGACGTTGAGCCGGTAGTAGAGATCGTCCCGGAACTCGCCCAGGGCCACCGCGTCGCGCAGCGGGCGGTTGGTCGCCGCGATCACCCGGACGTCCACCTTGATCGGCTGGCTCCCGCCCACCCGGAAGAAGGTGCGGCTCTCCAGCACCCGGAGCAGCTTCACCTGGGTCGCCGGCGGGATCTCGCCGATCTCGTCGAGGAAGATGGTGCCGGTGTCGGCCAGCTCGAACCGGCCGAGCCGGCGTTCGGCGGCGCCGGTGAACGAGCCCTTCTCGTGCCCGAACAGCTCCGACTCCAGCAGCGTCTCCGGCAGCGCGGCGCAGTTCACCGCGATGAACGGCTTTCCCCGCCGGCGCGAGAGGTCGTGCAGCGCCTTGGCGACCAGCTCCTTTCCGGTGCCGCTCTCGCCCTGGACCAGCACGGTGCTCGAGACCGGCGCCATCTGCTCGATCTTGACCAGCACCTCCTGGATCGCCGGGCTCTCCCCGATGATCCCGGTGCGCTCCTGGAACCGGCGCCGCTCGATCAGCCGCCGCGCGGTCTCCACGATCTCGTCGGGCCGCGCCGGCTTCATCATCGTCTCGGTGACGCCCAGCCGGCCCACCCGCTCGGCGCGCTCGGAGTCGGTCGGCTCCAGCAGCGCGAGGGTGGAGATCTCCGCGTCGCGGGCCAGCGCCGCGAGCTGGGTGGCGTGGGGCTCGTGCACCGCGCCGGTCAGGATGACCAGATCGGGATTCTCCCGGCGGACGGCGCCCCGCGCGTCGTCGAGGGAGGAGAACATCGAGGTGGAGAACCCGGAGGACTCCAGCGCCGCGTTGAGCGGAACGGCGGTCTCGAGGTCGTCCATCGTAATGAGGATCTGCGAAGGCATGGGGGAATAGTAGAAGAGCGGTCAGCTATCAGCTATCAGCTATCACAGGCGCTCGCTGTCATCCGGATGCCGGCCGCACATCGCTGATAGCTGCTAGCTGCTAGCTGATAGGTCACAGCTCACCCGTGCCCCGTCCGTTCTCCCCGTATGAGGTCCACAGCGTGCTCCACGATCCCCTCGAGGACTCCCAGTCCGTCCTTTACCCCCCCGGGGCTGCCGGGGAGATTGACGATGAGGGTGGAGCCGCGGACGCCGGCGAGTCCGCGGGAGAGCGCGGCGCGGGGAAAGCGGGGATAGGCGCTCATCCGGAGCGCCTCGGCGATGCCGGGTGCCTCGCGGTCGAGCACCGCTCGGGTGGCTTCGGGGGTGACGTCGCGCGGGGTGAGGCCGGTGCCGCCGGTGGTGAGGACCAGATCGGCCCTTCCGGCGTCCGCCCAGCCGGCGAGCGCTGCCGCGATGCGGCCGGTCTCGTCGGGCACCAACGTCCGCTCGGCCAGCGCGTAGCCCTTGCCCGCGGCCCAGCTCGCGATCGCGTCACCCGAGGTGTCGGCCCGCTCGCCGCGGCTGCCGGCGTCGGAGATGGTGAGGATCGCGATTCGTAGAGTCATGGGCGATCGGCGGAAGGCGAGGGTACCCAGTTTGTCACCCTGAACGCAGTGAAGGGGACATGAGCTGGGTCATGCCTCCTTCGCTTCGCTCAGGATGACACTCCCGCACCGTTGCGTCTATTTCCTCGCGGTGCCCTTGGTGTAGAATGGCCGTTTCACGACTTCGGCCGGAAGTTTCTCGCCCCGGCACTCGACCTCGAGCCTGGTACCGGGCTTCGCGGCGTCCGCCGGGAGGTAGGTGGTGCCGATGCCCTGGCCCAGCGAGGGGCTCAGGGTGCCGCTCCGGACGACGTCCACGTCGCGGCCGCCGTGGTAGACCGGGTAGCCATGGCGGGGGAAGCCGCGGCCGTCGAGCCGGAACCCGACCAGCTTCCGGGTGACGCCGCGATGCTTCTGCTGGCGGAGCGCCTTGTCGCCCATGAACGGCGAGCCCTTGTCGAGCTTCACGATCCAGCCGAGCCCGGCCTCGAGCGGGGTGATGGTGTCGTCGATGTCGTTGCCGTAGAGGGCGTAGCCCATCTCCAGCCGGAGCGAGTCGCGGGCGCCGAGGCCGATCGGCGTGGCGCCGGCCGCGGCGATCGCGTCCCACAGGGCGACCGTGTCGCGATCGCGGCAGTAGAGCTCGAAGCCGTCCTCTCCGGTGTAGCCGGTGCGCGAGACGAAGCACTGCGCGCCCGCGATCTGCCCGACGGCAAAGTGGTAATAGGCGATCTGGCCGAGCGGCGTGTCGGCGAGCGGCTGCAGGACCGCTTCCGCGCGCGGACCTTGCACCGCCAGCAGGCCCACGTCGGCCGAAATGTCCTTGAGCCGGACGTTGATGCCGCCCTTGTGGGAGACGATGTGCTCCCACGCCTTGGCCGTGTTCGACGCGTTGACCACGATCATCAGCTTGTCGTCGAAGCGGTAGACCGTGCAATCGTCCACGAACGTGCCCTCGTTCGTGAGCAGCGCCGAGTACTGCACGCCGCCCGGCTCGAGCTGGGAGACGTCGTTGCTGGTGAGGCGGTTGACGAACGCGTTCCGGTCGGG
>CAYPAE010000143.1:0-5982 GCA_964408595.1 uncultured Gemmatimonadaceae bacterium
CGCGCTCGATCGCCTGCGCCGCCCGCTCCAGCGAATCCACTACCACTCGCAACCGCACCACCTGCCCCTGCTCCCGCTCCACGTCCCGCCGGAGCTCCAGCAGGTGGGTGGTTCCGTACTCGCCCCCTTGGATCGCGAAGTAGACCGCGAAGGCGAGAGCCGCCACCGCCGCCCACCGCGCGAGCGTCACAGAGGGTAGAGGTCCCGTCCGGGATAGTGGGCCAGCTCGCCCAGCTCCTCGGCGATCCGGAGCAGCTGATTGTACTTCGCGGTCCGGTCGGTGCGGCTCGCGCTGCCGGTCTTGATCTGCCCGGCGCCGGTCGCGACCGCCAGGTCGGCGATGAAGGTGTCCTCGGTCTCGCCCGACCGATGGGAGATCACCACGCCGTACGCGCTCCCCTTCGCCAGCTCGATGCACTGGAGAGTCTCGGTGAGCGTGCCGATCTGGTTCACCTTCACCAGGACGGCGTTCCCCACGCCTTCCTCGATGCCCTTCCCCAGCCGGTCGACGTTGGTGACGAACAGGTCGTCGCCCACCAGCTGGATCCGGTCGTGCAGCCGCTCGGTGAAGTGGGCCCAGCCCGCCCAGTCGTTCTCGGCCAACCCGTCCTCGATGGAGACGATCGGGTAACGGTCCACCCATCCGGCGTACAGATCCACCATCGCCTGCGCCGAGCGGCGGCTCTTGTCGCCCTTCTTGAAGACGTACTCGCCGTCCTGGAGCAGCTCCGACGCGGCGACGTCGAGTGCGATGGCCACGTCCTTTCCCGGCTCGTAGCCCGCGGCCTCGATCGCCTGCATCACCACGTCGAGCGCGGCCTCGTTCGACGGCAGCATCGGCGCGAAGCCGCCCTCGTCGCCCACCGCCGTCGAGAGCCCCATCTTCCCCAGCACCTTCTTGAGCGCGTGGAACACCTCGACGCCGATCCGGAGCCCCTCGGGGAACGTTTCCGCCCCGATCGGCACCACCATGAACTCCTGCGCGTCCACGTTGTTCGAGGCGTGGGCGCCGCCGTTCAGGATGTTCATCATCGGCACCGGCAGCACCCGCGCCATCGGGCCGCCGAGGTAGCGGTAGAGCGGCAGCCCGCAGTCCTGCGCCGCGGCCCGCGCCACGGCGAGCGACACGCTGAGGATGGCGTTGGCGCCCAGCTTGCTCTTGTTGGGCGTGCCGTCGGCGTCCATCATCTCGGCGTCCACCGCGATCTGGTCCGTCGCCGCCATTCCCTCGAGCCGCGGACCGAGCACCTCGTTCACGTTGCGCACCGCCTCGGTGACGCCCTTTCCGACGAAGCGCTTGGGGTCGCCGTCCCGCAGCTCGACGGCCTCGTGCTCGCCGGTGGAGGCGCCGCTCGGCACCGCGGCCCGTCCCTGGGCGCCGCTCGACAACACCACGTCGGCCTCGACGGTCGGGTTGCCTCGGCTGTCGAGGATCTCGCGGGCGTGAACTTCGATGATCGTGCTCATGGTCGCTCTGGAATGGGAACGGGGGGCAACCTAGCCGCGGCTCCGGATCAACGGAAGTGGTCGTAACCGCGAAGCTCGAGTCGCCGGCCGGCGAGCTCCACGCGCACGCCGCTGCCCTGCTTCGCCGTGCCGATGCGGGTGAGCGCGATGCGGCAGGCGGCCTCGAACTCGCGCACCTCCGCGGAGCCGAAGTCCGGGGGCAGCGCCACGAGCAGCTCGTAGTCCTCGCCCCCCTCGGCGGCGAACTGCTGGACCGGCAGATCGAGCCGCTTCGCCTCGGCGATCGCGGCGGCGGCCACGGGGACCGTCTCCAGCTCGAGATGCATCCTCACGTCCGACGCGGCGGCGAGATGCCCCGCGTCGCCGGCCAGCCCGTCGCTGAGGTCGAGCATCGCGCGCGCGCCGTGCGCGGATAGCCACAGCCCCGCCGCGATCCTCGGCTCGGGATGCGCGAACGCCCGGCGGGCATCCTCTGCCGGTGATTCGCCGCGCCGCCACGCCTCCAGCGCGGCCCGCGCGCCGCCGAGCACGCCGGTGACCCAGATGCCGTCGCCTGGCCTCGCGCCGGCGCGCGTCACCGGACGCTCGGCGCGCCCGACCACCGTGACCGCCACGCTCCACGCCGGGCCCGCCGACAGGTCGCCGCCGATCACCACGGCGCCGGCCGCGGCCGCCGCACCGCCGATTCCATCCGCAAGCGCTGCGAGGTCCCGCTCACCAGCGCTTTCGGGAACCGTGACCGCGGTGAGCACGCCTATCGGGTCGGCCCCCTCGGCGGCGAGGTCCGAGAGCGCCGCGGCCGTGGCGCGCCAGCCGGCCTCCGCCAGATCGATCCAGTCCAGCCGGAAGTGCACGCCCTCGACGCTCACGTCGGTAGAGATGGCCAGCGCTCCGTCGCTGTCGGGCAGCAGCGCGCAATCGTCGCCGAGGCCGCGGGCGCGGTCGCCAAGGACGCGCGCGATCCTGCGGATGCGGTCGAACTCCGGGCCGGGCCCCAACGCGGAGCCCGGGTCGGGTGAGGCGGAATGGATCACGGACGGATAGCGTCGAGGCGGAAGCGGACCAGTCCGTCCTCGGTGGCGACCCAGAGATGCTCGCGATCCACCGCGAGGTCGTTCGCCGGGCCGGGAAGATCGCCCTCGCGAAGGGCGCGGGCCGGCGATCCGCCGAGCCGCACGAACCCCACGCCCCTGTCGCCCGCGACCCAGAAGCCGGGTCCGTCCGGCGCGAACCGGCGGAGCCGGCCGAGCAGGCCCGACAGATTGGGGCCGATGGACCACGCCTGGCTCCGCGGGTCGCGCCAGATCAAATGGTCGCGAGTGAGCGCGACCAGGGTGTCGCCCAGCGTCGAGAAGCCGAAGACCGGCACCTGGAGGCTGGCGGACGCCAGACCCTGGGGCCGCTCCAGGTCCTGCTGTCCGGGAACGGCGAGAAACACGCCCCGCGACGTGCCGACCCAGATCGAGTCGCCCGCGGGAAAGACCGCGTACGCCGCATCGGCGAAGAGGGGCGCCACCCGGGTCACCCGGAGCGAGTCGTCCATTCGCGCCAGGCCGCGGGCCGTGCCGATCACGATGCGGCCTTGCCGGCCCGCGACATCGAACACCCTGCTGTCCGGGAGACCGCGGCCGGCATCGAAGAGCTCGATTCGCCCCTCCGTGGGGTCCACCCGCGCGAGGCCGAAGTCGGTCGCGGCCCACAGCGACTTGTCCTGGCCCGCCAGCTCGAGCACACGGTTGAACGGCGTCCCGGTGGCGGGGAGGCCGCGCACCGTACGAAACTCTCGAAGCCCGGAGTCCACGAAGGTGAACGCCGCGTCCGCCTGCGGCGTGCGGTTGGTCGCCGCCCACAGCCCTCCCGGCCAGCTCATCACCGCCCCTACGAACTGCGACGGCAGCCCGAACGGCACCCGCTCGGGAATCGCCGCGGCGTCCTGGAGGTAGAGCAGCCCGAGCCCCGAAGTGCCGAGATACCATCCTTGATTGTCGAACGAGCGTGCGGCCGCGGTGAACCGCACCGGACGCATTCTGGAGTCGAGCAGAAACTGCGCGGCGTTGGTCTGAAGGGTCGGAGTTCGCCGGACGACTTCCTCGACGGTCGTCGGACTGATCGGCCGCGCGGGCGGCCGCCCGGGCGTCGGCACCAGGCCACCGCGCGGGAGCAGGAACCACCCTCCCCGGGTGCGCAGGTGGAGACCGCTCACCGGATCGGTCTCGTCGAAGGCGATGGAGACGACCGCGTCCGGCACCCGGCCCTCGTCCCAGATCTGGAGCTCCGGCTGGTAGTGCACCCAGCCGTTCGGCCGGCCGAGCCAGAGCGATTGATCGAGCGGGTCGATGAGCGCCGCGAACACTCCCGCGAGAGTCCCGCGGTTCGGCGGCTGGAAGGGACCTGCCCAGGTCCGGAACTGGGGCTGCCAGATCACGACCGAGGTGGGCGAGGTGACGTACACCCGGTCGATCGAGCTGGCGATGGAGGTGATGCGGCTGAAGTCGCCGATCACCGTGCGGTCCTCCGGCCGCCAGTCGCGGCTGGGAGACTGCGCCGCCGCCGTCACCGTGGCGGCCGCCAAGATCAACACCGCGCCGAGGGTCCGCATCAGGGGAATGTACACCTCACTGGCGTGCGGCTCCGGACCGTTCACAGGGTCTGAGGGCGCGGAAGCTCGAGCAGAACGGGCGGGTGAGGTGGAGGCGGCGCGCGGCGCAGCAACTCCCATTCTCTCCAGAGATCGGGCATCGCGGCGATCACGTCCATGGGTCGAAGGCTCCGGGCCGAGACTCGCCGCGCCGCGATGTCGGCGCCGCGCCCGAGCACGTGCGCGCCCAGTGCCGCGGCGACCTGCGGCACGAGCTCCTGGGCAAGCGCGGTACCGATGATTCCGCTCAACACATCGCCACTGCCTCCCGTGGCGAGGCCGGGATTGCCGGAGGCGACGGTGAGGCTCGGACGGCCGGTGGACGCGACGACCGTGGGCACTCCCTTGAGCAGCACGACCGCCCCGGTCCGCTCGGCGGCCGCGGCCGCCGCACCCCACGGGTCCAGCTCCCGCTGCGAGGAGAGCTCGGGAAAGAGCGTGCGGAATTCGCCGGGATGAGGAGTGAGCACCACCGGCCGTCCTTCGGCGAGCTGACGGAGCTCCTCGATGGCGCCCTGGAACGCTATGAGCGCATCGGCATCGAGTACCACCGCACGCGCCGCGCCCGCCAGGGCGGCGACCAGCTCACGCCGTCCGGGCGCGCGGCCCAGGCCCGGTCCGATGACGACGGCATCGGACCGGGAGACGAGCTCTCGGAGCGCCGGGCTCGGGTCGCGATCGAAGGGATGCGCCAGGGTTTGAAGATCGGGCTCGGCCGCCACCAGAGCCGCTACCGTCTCTGCCGGGGCGACCGCATGGACCAGCCCGGCGCCGGCGGCGAAGGCGGCGCGGGCGGCCATTCTCACCGCGCCGGTCATCCCCACATCCCCACCGACTATCGCCACGCGGCCGCGAGTGCCCTTGTGATCGCCGGCGTGGAGACGCGGCAGCCATTCCGCCGCATCCCGGTCCGACACCAGCGCGGGCCAGTCGGGCTCGGCCGGCGGGTGGCCGATGTCCACCACCACGACGGTCCCGACCTCGTCGCGGGCAAGGAGGTGGCCGCGGCGAACTCCACCGAAGGTGACGGTGAGGTCCGCGCGCGGCGCGCCATGCACCGTTCCGCTCAGGAGGTCCACGCCGGTCGGGCCGTCCACCGCGATGAGGGGCAATTCCAGGTCGAGCAGGCGCTCGAGCAGCGCGGCCAGCGGCGGACGCGGCGGCCCGCTGGCGCCGGTGCCGAGCAGCGCGTCCACCACGAGCCCGACCCGCGGCCAGGGACCGTCCGGCGCCACCTCGCGGACCCCTTCGGCCCGGGCGAGGCGGGCCATCTGCTCCCGAAGCGGCGCGCCGGCGCCGGCGGGCGACGTGACCCACACCGGCACATCCAGCCGGTGCAGCGCTCGGGCCACCACCCAGCCATCACCGCCGTTGTGACCGGGCCCGGCCGCGACGAGCACGCCCTCGCCCACCCGGGTCGCGAAGCGGGGAGCGAAGACGGCGAGCACGGCCCGCCCGGCGCACTCCATCAGCGTGGCCAGCTCGACGCCGGCGGCGACGGCCTTGCGATCCCAGGCGCTGGATTGTTCGGGAGTGAGGACGGGAAGCACGGAGATCAGCGGGGCAGCGGGGCAGCCGGGCAGCGGGGCGGCCAAGCACACCGGCGGGCTTCGACGAGCGGAGCGCACTGCCCCGCTGCCCCGCTGCCCCGCTGCCCCGCTGGCATCACTTATAGCTCTGGCCTATCGCGCGCCCGAATGAAATCTCCCCGTTGTCGATTCGGAGGTTGAAGCCGCAGTCCGGGTTGGTGCAGACCCAGGCTTTGTAGGTGATCGGGGCCCCTTCGCGACCGTAGTCGGAAAGGGGAATCAAGGTTCCATGCGAGCACTTCTGGCACGCCGGCCACTCGGGTCTCTCCATGTTCCCCTCCGCTGTCG
>CAYPAE010000144.1:0-5950 GCA_964408595.1 uncultured Gemmatimonadaceae bacterium
TGATCCAGGCGGGCAAGCGGGAAGGGCGGAAGCTGTACATCCTCGACGAGCCCACTACCGGCCTGCATCTGGACGACGTGCGGGTGCTGATCCAGGTCCTCGACCGCCTGGTGGACGCGGGACACACCGTGATCGTGATCGAGCACCACCTCGACGTGATCAAGCGGGCCGACTGGATCGTGGATCTCGGTCCCGAGGCGGGCGACGCGGGAGGCCAGCTCGTCATCCAGGGCGTGCCCGAAGATGTCGCCGGATGCGAGCGGTCGCATACGGGGCGCTATCTCCGCCCGCTGCTGATTGCTTCGGCGCATGCGCTCGCGGGCTAACGTTTGCCCCCTTCGCGGAGCCTGCCCTGAGCGCAGTCGAAGGGCTCAGGGTGACACGTGACAAGGGCCCGCTAGAGCCGCGCGGCGGCTTCCCGAGTCAGCTCCCACGCCTTCACCACATGCTCCCGCTCGGTCGCACGCTGGCCGATCACCATGCGGATGACGTAGCGGCCGCCCAGCCGGGTGTGCGTGAGGCACACCCGGCGCGTCGCGTTGACCTGCGCCAGCAGCCGCTCGTTGAGCCCATCCAGCTCCTTCTCCGATGTCCCCTCTGGCCGATACCGGAAGCACACCAGCCCGAACGGCACCGGCGCCACCCGCTCGAAGTCGGGCGCCTGGTCCACCCAGCCCGCGAATTCCGCGGCGAGCCCGACATGCCGCCGGATGATCGCCCGCAGGCCCTCGACACCGTAGCTCCGGATCACGAACCAGAGCTTGAGCGCGCGGAACCGCCTGCCGAGCTGAATCCCCCAGTCCCGGTAGTTCACCACCTCGGCGTCGTGCGCCGTCCGCAGGTATTCCGGCGTGATGCTGAAGGTCGAGAGCAGCGCGTCGCGGTCGCGCACGTAGTAGGCGGTGCAGTCGAAGTTGGTCAGCAGCCACTTATGGGGGTTGAGAACGATGCTGTCCGCCGACTCTATACCAGCGAAGTATCCCCGCAGCTCCGGAACGATCGCCGCGGCGCCGGCATAGGCGGCGTCCACGTGCAGCCAGATGCGGTGGCGGCGGCAGATCGCCGCGATGGCGGCGACCGGGTCCACCGCGGTGGACGACGTCGTCCCGATAGACGCCACGACGCACGCGGGCTTGAGTCCCGCGGCGACATCCTGCTGAATCGCGCGCTCGAGCGCGGCCGGGTCGAGCGCGAACTCGGCGTCGCCCGGGATCTGCCGCAGCCGGTCGAGTCCGTAGCCGGCGAGCTTCACGCCCTTGTCTACGGACGAGTGCGCCTCCCGGGAGGCGTAGACCGTGAGCCCGGGGCCGGCGTCCATACCTCGCCGGCCGGCCGCGCCGCCGGTCGCGCGCTCCCGCGCGGAGAGAAGCGCCACCAGCGTGGCGGTGGATGCGGTGTCCTGGATGACGCCGACGAACTCATCCGGCAGGCCGAGCATCTGCCGGAGCCAGTCCATCGTGACCTGCTCCAGCTCGGTGGCCGCCGGCGACGTCGCCCAGGACATGCACTGCGCGCCCATGGTCGCCGTCAGCATCTCGCCCAGGATCGAGGGCGGACTGTTGTTGCCCGGGAAGTAGGCGAACCACCCGGGATGGTTCCAATGGGTCATCCCGGGGACGATCAGCTCGCGAAAGTCGTCGAACAGCGCCGCGAACGGCTCGCCCTGGTCGGGAGGAGAAGCCGGCAGCCGGCGCCGGATATCACCGGGGCGGACCGCCGGCGTGATCGGCAGGTCGCGCACGCCGCCCAGGTAGTCGGCCATCCAGTCCACCAGGTCGTGGGCGTGGCGGCGGAATTCTTCCGGATGCATCGGCCAAAGCGAACGCGCTCCAGCAACTCCGTCAAGGAGCTTCTTCGTTATGTTTGAGCCATGACCGCCCGACCGCTCGCCACGTCGGGGCTGGACTACGATCCCGCCCTGGCGTGCCGGCACCTCGCGGAATCCGATCCCACGCTCGGCCAGCTGATCGCCCGAGTGGGAGCCTTCGGGCTCCGGCCCCGGCCTACCCAGAGCCTCTTCGCCGCCATCGCCCGGGCAATCGTCTATCAGCAGCTTTCCGGCAGCGCCGCCGCCACCATCCTCGGCCGGGTCCGGACGATCTACGCGCCCAAGCGGTTCCCGACGCCGCGGGACATCCTCGCGACGCCCCCGGAGCGGCTCCGCGCGGCGGGGCTCTCCACTGCGAAGACCGCGGCGTTGCGCGATCTCGCCGAGCGAAGCCTGGACCGCACGGTGCCGGCGATGTCGCGGGTGCGCCGGATGGACGACGAGGAGGTCATCGAGCGCCTGATCCAGGTGCGCGGCGTGGGACGCTGGACGGCGGAGATGCTGCTCATGTTCCGGCTCGGCAGGGGAGACGTGCTGCCGGTCGGCGACCTCGGAATCCGGAAAGGCTTCGCGCTCACCTTCGGCAGCCGGCGCCTGCCCGCGGCAGTCACGATCACTCGGCGCGCCGAGCGCTGGCGCCCCTACCGTTCGGTCGCGAGCTGGTATCTCTGGCGCGCATGCGACACCTGATACGGAGGCAATCCCGATGAGCGAGATGACCCAGCGGATGGCGGGGCACGAGCCCAGCCTGCAAACGGTGGAGATGGTCTGCGATCGCCTGGCCGAGCTGGGCCTGGCGGTGGGGCCTGACACGGCCCGGGCGCTGATCCGTGAGGTGCTCGCCTCGGAGGCGCCGCGGGTGGACGCGAGACTGCGCGACGCGCTGGACACCACGCTCCAGACGATCCGGATCGCCGCGCAATCGGCGATGGGGCTCCTCGCGACCACGGCGTCGGAGGCGCGGCCGAAGGAGCCAGCTCCACCCGAGCAGCTCCACGTCTCGCGCAGGCCGCCTCCACAACAGCCCGCCGCACCGGCGCCGCGGAAGACGCCGCCGCCCCCAGCGGAGCAGAAGAAGGCGGAGCCCAGACCGTCGGGGCCCCGGCAGCCGCGCATCGACCTCGAGGACGAGGAGCGGCGCCCGGTGTTCCGGCGTCCCGGACGCCGGTAGTGCTGCTCCACCGCTTCTGGGACCCCAAGCTCGCCCAGGCCGGGTATCTGATCGGCTGTACCGAGGCGCGGGAGGCGCTCGTGATCGACGCCACCCGCGACGTGGATCAGTACCTCGCCCTGGCCGCCTCGCTCAACCTCCGCATCGCCCACGTCACCGAGACCCACATCCACGCCGACTTCGTCTCCGGCAGCCGGGAGCTGGCGGCCAGGGCGGGGGCGACGCTCTATCTCTCGGATGAGGGGGGCGACGACTGGCGCTACGACTTCGCCTCCTCCGATGGCGCCGTGCGCTTGCGCGACAGTGACGGGTTCACCGTTGGACGGGTCGGCATCGAGGCACTCCACACTCCGGGCCACACCCCGGAACATCTCGCGTTTCTCATCACCGACGGTGCGGCGGCCACCGACCCGATCGCCGCCGTGACCGGAGACTTCGTCTTCGTCGGCGACGTCGGGCGCCCCGACCTGCTCGAGCGGGCGGCGCGGGTGACGGGAACGATGGAGTCGGCGGCGAGGACGCTTTTCCGCAGTGTTCAGCGCTTCAAGTCGCAGCCCGATTACCTCCAGATCTGGCCGGGACACGGCGCCGGCTCGGCGTGCGGCAAGGGGCTGAGCGCGATCCCCCACAGCACCGTGGGGTACGAGCGGCGGTTCAACTGGGCGTTCGGCGTCACCGACGAAGCGGAGTTCGTGCGTCTCGTGCTCGAGGGCCAGCCGGACCCGCCCAGGTATTTCGGAACGATGAAGCGGATCAACAAGGAGGGGCCGCGCGCGCTGGGAGGGTTGCCCCGCCCCGTCCCGCTCCCGGCCGAGCGGGTGACGGAGGTGCTCGACCGCCACGACCTCGTGGTGGACATGCGCTCGTCGGCGGAATATGCCACCGGGCATCTGCCGGGCAGCGTCAACATCCCGTTCAACAACGCGTTCACCACCTGGGCGGGCTGGGTCGTGCCCTACGATCGGGATGTCTATCTGATCTCGGCGAAGCCGGACGGCCGGCAGTCGGAGCTCGCGCTGCGCGACCTGGCAATGATCGGATTGGATCGGGTGGCAGGCTCCTTCGGCCTCGACGCGCTCGGCGCCTGGACTCGCGCCGGCCGCCCGCTCGCGAGCTTCGGCCGGATCTCCGCGCGCGACCTCGCGATGAGGCTCGCCGCCGGCACGGCGGTGGTGGTGGACGTGCGCAGCCACGACGAGTGGGAGGCCGGGCACATCCCGGGTGTCGTCAACATTCCCGCGGGTGAGATCGCGGATCGAATGGGAGAGCTTCCCCAGGGCAGGCCGCTCGTGATGCATTGCCAGGGCGGAACCCGGTCGGCCATCGCCGCGAGTTTGCTCGACGCGCGTGGGGTCGCCGGGGTACTCGATTTGCCTGGCGGGTTCGAGGAGTGGGAGAGAGAAGGGCTGCCGGTGGCCCGCGACTCCGGCTCGCTCGCTGATCTGGTGATCGCTCCGCTGAATCGGGCGGCGCAGCGGCCCGGCTGAGACTCGCGCCCGCACCGCTCACCTCGTGTAATCCCCGCTGCGAGCCCGCCGCCCGACCTCGAGAGCATTGACAGCGTGGAGCTGGAACCCAACATTGGCAGCGGTGTAGGCTCGTTCCCCACCGAGAAAGGCCAACCCGGCGAAAGCCGGGGGCGCAAAGCTACGGATCCTCGCCTCCTCCGCGACGCCCCTGTGACGTCCGAAGGACTCCAAGATCGCCGAGCTACCGAGAACACCACACCATTCACGAAAGATCCGGCGTATGCAAACGAGGCTGAGCGGGCTTCTGTTACTCGGAGCCCTCGGGTTGTCGGCGTGTCAAGACTCAGTGTCCCCTCCGGCGTCGAGAGAGAACGCAGCCCCCGCGTTCGCCAAGAAGGCCACCGGTGATCCGGCGACCATCGCGAAAATGGAGGCGATCAATCGACAGCTGAAGGCTCAAGGCCTCCGCCTCGCGGTCGAGGCGATCGAGTACTTCACGATCGGTAACGGACGGCCCAGCAACCGGAGTCACCAGCAGCCGTTCCGCTGGGTGCCCAACGATGCCCGCCGCCTGGCCGATGGGGAGAATATCACGTATCTGGTAGACCAGAGCGATGGCGCCACCGCGAGCGGCCTCACCAACGCGCAGACCGAGGGAGCGCTCGACGCGGCGCTACTCACCTGGGACAATGACAAGCCACTGGCGAAAGTCGACATCGTCAAGCGTGCCGACAGTGGCGCCGATCCCGACATCTTCGACTCCTTCTTCGGCTTCGGCGGCTTCGGCGATCCGTTCCTCGCCGACATCGTCGAGGCCGGCTGGCTGCCGCGGGCGTTCTTCGAGGCTGTGGGTGGGCCCGGAGGGGGGCGCGGGATTCTCGCGTTCTCGGTCACGTTCATCTTCGTCGACGGCGCTGGCAACCCCACGGACATCAATGGCGACAACTACCTCGACACCGCCCTCAACGAGGTGTACTACAACAACACCTTCGGCGATCCCGGTGACGACCGATTCAATCGCCCGTGGGGCATCAACGTGGCTAACCCAGGCATCGACGTCGAGACCGTTGGGCTGCACGAGAACGGGCACTCTCTCGAGCTCGGTCACTTCGGGCCGCCACCGGCTGCGGTGATGAACCCGGTGTACGCCGGGATCCGTCAGACGCCGCTACCGGCTGACGACGCCGGCATGCATGCGGTCTGGTCCAGCTGGCCGAATCCATAGTCCCAGCGAGTGAGCCCAGCGGGCTGGAGATACGGGAACAATCGAAATGGCCCAGCGGACGCTGGGCCATTTCACACATCCGACACGATCCTGTCAGGCCCGCAGCGCGAGCGTCGTGGCTGGTCTCAGCGGGCTCGGCGGACCAGCTGCGAGCGCACCTTCGGACTCGCCAACTCGCGTAGCGCGTCTTTGCCGACCCACCGGCCCGCTGCCTCCTCCGACACGGCCAGACGCCCGGCCACGTCCACCGCGGCCAC
>CAYPAE010000145.1:0-5943 GCA_964408595.1 uncultured Gemmatimonadaceae bacterium
ACTCCGTAGACCGGCAGGGAGCGATGGCAGAGCGCCATGATCTCCGATCCCGCGGTGCGATCATCCGACCAGGCCGTCACCTCGAGCTGCTGGGGCAGGCCCTCGGGAGAGACGACCAGCGAATGGTATCGCATCGCGTCGAAAGGAGCCGGAATCCCACGGAACAGCGGGTGGCCGTTGTGAGCGACCGGCGTGGTCTTGCCGTGCATGAGCCGGTCGGCGCGCACCACCTTGCCCCCGAACGCTTCACCGATCGCCTGGTGGCCCAGGCAAACGCCGAGCACGGGCACCCGACCAGCGGCGGCGCGGATCAGCGGCACCGAGATGCCTGCCTCGCGCGGCGTGCGGGGGCCCGGAGACACCACGATGGCGGTAGGATGCAGATCCAGCACGGCCTCGACGCTCAGGGCATCGTTCCGGTAGACTACCGGATCGGCGCCCAGCTCGCCGGCGTACTGGACGAGGTTATAGGTGAAGCTGTCGTAGTTGTCGAGGACGAGGAGCATCGTCCGCGCAAGCTATTGCGAATCGGCTTCCTCCGCCATTCGTTTGCGTGCCTCCGCGCGGATCGAGTCGCCCAGCCGCCGGGCGGAGGAGCGGATCGAATCCACCCGGCCGCCTTGAGCGCGGATCGACTCCAGCTGGCGCGCGACGTCGGCCTTGATCGAATCGGCGTCGGGCCCCCTGATCCCCGGGATCGAATCGCTCGAGCTGGCTGAATCGCCTGCGAAGTCGAGAGTCTGCAGCTCGGTGACCACATCGAGGGGGAGGAGGAGCGGTACCTCCACGTCACCCGGCTGGAAGATGGCGACCCCGTAGTCGACCAGCTCGGGGGGGGTGCTGTCGCCGGGCAGGCAGCGGAATGCGTTCTTATCGTTGCCCCCGCGGCCGACGCGGAGGTTGACCCCGGGGTCGGTGCTGTCGCCCTCGAAGTTGGCGGCCAGGCGGCACCCGGACAGGCCCTGCGCCAGCAGGGAGTCGGCGAGGTCCACCTCCAGCTCCACCGAGGAGACGTGCGAAGGCGAGTCCCGGTGAAGGGTCACGTGGCCGAGGTTGCCCAGCCGCTCCCCCCCCAGTACGAAGGGGATCAGGCCGAGCGGAATGGTGATCGGCCCGGCACCTTCGATCACGCTGTGGATTTTGGCGTGTATGCCCCGGGTGATGCTGACGCCGACCATCCCGAGGGCGAAGATGCCGAGGGCTCCCAACCCGATTTTCAGCCAGTAGTTGCGCATAAGTTCACTCCCAGCGATCCGGGCCGGTGTCGCCGAAGAGGGGCAGGACCAGAAAAGACGACCCCGGGGCCGTGTAATGTTTCAACTAGTGACGCCTAGACGCAAGGGAAAGTTTCAGTGATCCAGGCCGATGGTCTGCACAAGGTGTACGGGGATCTCGCGGCGGTCCAGGACCTTTCCTTCCAGGTCCTGCCCGGGGAGGTCGTCGGCCTGGTGGGGCCCAACGGCGCCGGGAAGACCACCACCCTGCACTGCCTGGCCGGAATCACGGTCCCGACGCGTGGCCGGATCCGCGTCGCCGGCCACGACCTCGCCTCGGATCCGGTGGCGGCGAAGTCGGCGCTCGCCTTCGTACCCGACGAGCCGCACCTGTTCGAGTATCTCACGGTAGAGGAGCACCTCCGCTTCGTCGCGCGGCTCTACCGGGTGCCGGACGTGGGGCGTCGTATTCCCGGGGTGCTTCGGGAGCTCGAGCTGGAAGATCGCCACGGCGCACTACCGGCGGAGCTTTCCCGGGGGATGAAGCAGAAGCTGGCCATCGCGTGCGCCCTGATCCACGATCCGAAGGCCCTCCTGCTGGACGAGCCGCTCACGGGTCTCGATCCCGTCGGCATCCGCCGGATGAAGGCGACCATCGTGGATCATGCCCGGGCCGGGGCGGCTGTGATTCTCAGCTCGCACCTCCTTCATCTGGTGGAAGAGATCTGCACCCGAGTCCTGATCATGCGGCGTGGACGCGTGCTCGGCTTCGGTACCATCGCCGAGATCGTCGCCGCGCGGCCCGATCTTGCGGGCCGGCGGTTGGAGGACGTGTTTCTCGGACTGGTCGGCCAGGACGGTGCCGAGGAGGGATGATCGGGGCGCTGGGCTATCTCGCCGCGCGATCCACTCGCAACCGGCTCGTCCGTCAGCTTCAGCGCTTGCGCACCCCGCGCTATGCGCTCGCGCTCCTCATGGGGCTGGCCTACCTCTGGTATGTCGGAGTCCGGCAGCGGCCGGCGTCCGGGCCGGCGGGGGTGAGTCCCGAGACGGTCGAGCTCCTCGCCGCCGCCGGGGTGACGGCCGTTCTCCTGTGGACCTGGATCTTCGGGGCGGAGCGGCGGGCGCTCGCCTTCTCCCGGGCCGAGGTGACTTGGCTCTTCCCTGCTCCAGTCACCCGCCGGCAGCTGATCCAGTACAAGCTGCTCCGCGGCCAGTTCGTGATCCTGTTCAACGTCTTTCTCTGGACTTTTCTCCTCTCCGGTGGGTGGGCCGGGACCGGACCGTGGAGGCGCGCGGTCGCCATCTGGGTCCTGCTCACGACGCTCGCGCTGCACCGCCTCGGCGTGGCGCTGCTTCGCAGCAGTCTGCTGGAGCACGGGAGCGCGGCCATCCGGACTCGCGCGGTAACCCTCGCGCTCGTGGCCATCACCGCCACGGTCGTATTGGTGGACGCGGTCGATACCGTGCCGGGACTCCGCGGGGCCTGGGACCTGGGTCTGAAGGAGTTTCTGGCAGCAGCGCACGACGTCGCCATCCGCCCGGTGCCGAGCGCCCTGCTGCTTCCGTCCCGACTCCTGGTCCGCCCGATGCTCGCGGAGAGCTGGTCCGAGTGGGGCCGCACCGTCCTTCCGGCGGTGGCAATCCTGGCGGCACACTACGCGTGGGTCGTCCAGTCCGACGCTGCCTTCGAGGAGTCGGCCGCCGCCGCGGCACTGGCCAGGGACCGCACCGGGCGACCCTCCGGTCGCGCTTCGCGCTTCACCGCCCGCCCGATTCCCCGGCTTGCCCCAACCGGTTGGCCGGCGGGGGCTCTCCTGTGGAAGAACCTGGCGGCCGTAGTGCGCACCGGTCGAGCTCGAGGAACGATGTGGGGACTAGGCGGGGTGGCTCTCGCGGTAGCCGTCCTCTCAGTCGGCGGGGCAAGTCCGACCCTGCTCGAGATCGTGGGATGGCTGGCGGCGATGTGGGCCGGGTTCCTGTTCGTCCTGGGCCCGCAATGGGTCAGAAACGATCTTCGGACTGATCTCTCGAGACTTGCACTGTTGCGCAGTTATCCGCTGCGAGGCAAGGTCGTGGTAGGCGCCGAGACCGCCGGCTCCACCGCGGTCCTGACTGCGCTGCAACTGGGCCTCATCGGCATCGCGTACCTCGCATTCTGGGGTGGTGAGGTCCGAGAGCCGTCGCTCGAGCTACGCACCGCGGTACTGGCGGCGGCCGTGGTGTTCCTGCCGGCCATCAACTTTCTCGCGATGCTGATACAGAACGGGGCGGCGCTCCTGCTCCCCGAATGGGTTCGGGTCGGCCCGGACCGGCCGATCGGCGTCGAAGCCCTGGGCCACAACATGCTGGTGCTGTCGGGATTCGTGGTGATCCTGGCCGCACTCCTCCTGGCACCGGCCGCCGTTGCGGGAGCGACCTTTGTCGGGCTGGAGCCGGTATCGGGCTGGTGGGCGGCCGCGCCGGCCACCGGAGCCGCTCTCGTCGTCACCGCGCTGGAGGCGCGGCTGCTGCTTTCACGATTGGGACGGGTGTTCGAGACGACCGACCCTGCGTCGGTGCCGCCCCTGGAATAGCTCGAGCCGGTCGGGACGATCAGGTGCGACGACGCAGCAAACCTTCCAGGCTCCACCCGCCCCCGCCGGCGGCGAACAGATCCAGGAACACGAAGCAGTAGAGGGCCGCGAGCTCGCCGCGATTGCTGCCGGGCCAGAATCCCCCCGGCGCATGACGCCAGAAGTAGGCGACGGCCATCTCCCCGGCGAGGATGAACGCCACCGGCCGGGTCAACAGCCCGACCAGGATCAGGAGCCCGCCCACAACTTCGAGGAATCCCGATACCCAGATGACCGAGAGGAACTCGGCCGCGCTCTCGCGCTCACCGGACCCGGGGAGGCTACCGAAGAGCTTCGGGTGGCCGTGCTGGAAGAAAAGGAATCCCGTGACGATCCGGAGGGCCGTGAGGGCGGGTAGGCGCAGCCCGCCTTCGCGGACCCCGTCCGGTCCATCTGCGTGCGAAGTCATTGGTTCCTCGAGTCAGTCCCTGGTTGAAGGGGCTGGCGCGCCGTGCCCAGGTACCGCTTCCGTATCTTCGCCACCACCGTGTACGCGGGATCCACGATGTTGGCCACGGTGCTCTCACCGACCTGCCCCAGCAGGGTGTATGCGTCGAGCCGGTCGAAGCCGAACTCCTGCTCCATCCACTCGATCAGCTCCACGTGGGCGAGGCGGAAAGCGTCGATCAGTGGGCGGCCGCTACCGACGACCATGATGTGGTCCGCGTCCTCCAGCCTCGGCCAGTCGATGGTCCTGCCCTTGACGACGTCGATCTTGAGGACGACGTCCATGCTCGTCTCCAGGCCGGTGCCCGCCACTTCTCCGTGGCCCTGCCTCGCGTGGCCGTCGCCGAAGTAGAGGTACGCGCCGTCATGGAAGACCGGCAGGTAGATCGTCGTCCCCTCCCTCACCTCCTGCGCGTCCATGTTGCCGCCGAAGTCGCCCGGCCACAGCCCGGCGAACGCCTCCTGTCCCCGCGGGGCGACCGCCACGCGCCCGAGCATCGGCTGGAGGTCGATCTCCATCCGCTTCACCTTGCTCTTCGGCATTTCGGTGACACCGACCATGCGCGCGGTGTCGAGCCGCCAGACGTAGCGACGTGCCGTGATCGGCTCGTTGAGGAGCCGGACACGACTGTCGGTCGCGAGGCCCCCGAAGTCCGAGTACACCTGCGAAGCCGCGAGAGCATGGTTCGGGCGCACCTTCACGATCTGGATCTTGAGCATGTCACGGGTGGTCGCGCCCTCGATGTAGATGGGGCCGACCTCTCCCGGGAATGCCCCGCCCGCCTCGCTGTAATAGGGCCCGAAATGGGTCTTGCTCACGAGGACGGTCCCCGGGCGGACGCGGAGCACCGGCTCCCGCACGGCGAAGGTGGGCTGCTGCACCGTGGGGTTGAAGTGGACGGTGTCCTGTGCCGGGAGTGAGGCGGGAACGAGCAGTGACAGCAGCACGCGCAGCCTGGTCATGAGAGTGGCTCCTCGTCTCAGCCGCGAGGGTGGTACTGCTTGTGGACCGAGCGCAGGTATTCGCGGTCGACGTGGGTGTAGATCTGTGTGGTGGAGAGGTCCGCATGGCCGAGCATCTCCTGCACGGCGCGCAGGTCGGCGCCGCCTTCGAGCAGATGGGTCGCGAAGCTGTGCCGCAGGGTATGCGGAGTGACCCGCTTCTCGATGCCGGCGCGCTCGGTCGCGCGCTTCACGATTCCCCAGGCCCCCACCCGGGAGAGCGGCTCCCCTCGGACATTCAGCAACACCCGCCCGCCGCTCGCTCCGCGATCCAGCGTCGGACGGAGCGAGTGGAGGTAGACCGACACCGCGCCGATGGTGTTTCTCCCTATCGGAACCAGCCGCTGCTTGCCGCCCTTGCCCAGAACCCGAACCAGGCTTTCGGGCAGCAGCAGGTCGGTGAGGACGAGACCGCAGAGCTCGGAGACGCGGAGTCCCGCCCCATAACCCAGCTCCAGCAACGCCCGGTCGCGCCACCCGAGCGGATCGTCGATTCCGGGAGCCGCGATGAGAGCCTCGATCTCACGCACACTCAACGTGTCCGGAAGGGTTCGCCCGCGCCGCGGGGTCTCCAGCCGGTCGCTCGGATCCTCGGCGACGCGGCCCTCTCCCACCAGGAACCCGTAGTAGGTCCGGATGGCGGACACCGCGCGCCGAATCGTCGC
>CAYPAE010000146.1:0-5906 GCA_964408595.1 uncultured Gemmatimonadaceae bacterium
GATCGTGGCGATCGCGGTGGCGCTCAACGTGCTTTACTCCGGGTTCCGCCTGGTCCGCCGGTCGATGCTCGGTCTCCTCGACACCTCGCTCCCGGAGGAGACGCTGGTGAAGATCAGGACGATCCTGGAGTCCCACGGGAAGTCGGGCCTGCGCTACCACGCGCTGCGGACCCGCCAGGCGGGCGCGCGGCGGTTCATCTCGTTTCACATTCTCGTCCCTGGCGACTGGACGGTCCAGCGCGGCCACGATCTGCTGGAGGAGATCGAGGAGCGGATCCGCGAGGCGGTGCCCCGGAGCGTGGTGGACACCCATCTCGAGCCGATCGAGGATCCGGTCTCGTGGGAGGACACGAGGCTCGAGCGGCCGGCACAGGGCGAGTTGTTACCCTGACACGTCTTCCCCCTCCAGCAGCCACACCTCCACTCCCCAGCTCCGCTCTTCGCCCGGGGCCAGCGTTTGGGCGGCGTTCCAGTCGCGTACCGCCTCGTCCAGCCGGTCCGGCGCTCCGATGGCGGGCTCCAGCGCCAGGTTGCAGTAGGGCTGCCGGCCGGGCGGCGCCCATCCGCGGTTGTTGATCCAGATCCCGACCTGCGGTACCTCCTCCGGTCGCACGATCATCTCCAGCCGCTCGCTCCGACGCGGGTCGGTGAGGACCATCCTGCCCGATCGCCCTACGTCACCGAAGAGCTTCACCGCCCAGGCGCCGCCGTCGGGGAAGGTGAACCGGCCGCCGTCGCCGCCGAAGGCGTCCGGCCAGCTCACGATGTCGCCGCGGCTGAGCTCCGGCAGCCCATGCACCGCGTCGAGTCTTACCTGGTGCATGGACGGCAGTTCCAGGGTGGTCCCCGGCTGGACATTGAAGAGGGGATGCCCGCACCAGATCCAGGGGAACGGCGAGTCGCCCGTGTTCCTCACCCGGTAGCGGAGCCGCATCACCGGATCGCGCGGATCGAGGGTGACCTCACGATGGAATTCGTACGGCAGGAGGCGGCCGGTGGTGGAGGCCGCGAGGGTGACCCCGCCGGCGTGGTCGTAGGCGGAGCTCGCCCATGGAGCGCTCCATAGCTCGCCGTGATCCGGAAGTACTGGAGAACCCTGCGGCGCACCGGGAATCGGCGAGGGCCCGACCGTGGGGAAGCACTCGTCCCACCCGCCGCTGTCCGCGGTCTCGACGAAGGAGGCGTCCTGCCGAGGCTGTGCGAGCGGGATCTGATCGCTCCGCCACAGCCACTCGCGGCCACCCGGCCGGCGGAGGTTGGTGAGCTTCATTCCGATGGCGGGCACCGCCACCACCTCGAGCTCGACGGTGCGGAGCGCGATGGCGGGAAAGCCGGAGACGGAGATCTGGCGAAAGGGCATGGTGGCAGTGGGCGAGCGGGGCGGCGGGGCAGCGGGGCAGCGGGGCAGCGGGGCGGCAACGGCACACCCGAGAGCCATCGAGATCGGGAGCGAGCTGCCCCGCCGCCCCGCTGCCCCCGCCTTCACCCCGTCAACGCATACGCCCGAACCGGCCACGTCCCGAAGCCGGCCACCTTCGCAGGGACGGCCGAGAAGCGAAATCCTTCCACCGGCAGCTGGGCCAGCCCGCGGAGATGCTCGACGATGGGAATCCCCGCGCCGAGCAGGATCGAGTGGACCGGGCGGGAGCGGTCGCCGATGTCGTCGATGTTGAGCGAATCGATTCCGACGAGCGCCGCGCCGGCCGCCAGCAGCAACGCCGCCGCGTCCGCCGTGAGAAAGGGATTTGCCGAGAGGTAATGCTCGGTGCCCCAGTGCTCGTCCCAGCCGCTGTGTACCAGCACCGCGCGGCCCCGCAGCTCCAGCCCCTCGAAGGCCCGCAGCGAGATCGCGCGGCCGAGCCCCATCGGGGCCTGCACCACCACCCCCTGGAGGTCCGCCAGCGACTCCAGTGAGAGTCCCGACAGGTCCTTCCCATCGGCATAGCGGTGGAACGGCGAGTCCAGGTACGTCCCGGTGTTGGCCACCATCTCGATCTTGCCGATCTGGAACTCCACCCCGGGCGCGTACAGCTCCCGCGACTGCTCCCGGCTCAGGTAGTCGCAGATGATCGGCCCCGGCAGGCCGGGGTACGTCGTCATGCCGTGGGTGATGGTGTGGGAGAGATCGATGAGGCGGGGCAGCGGGGCCGCGGGGCCGCGGGGCGGCTCGCTCCGTTGCTGGAGGACCGACGGTGTGCTGGTCCTGCCCCGCCGCCCCGCCGCCCCGCCGCCCCGCTGCCTACCCAACCACCGCCCCCAGATCGACCCCCGCCGTCCCACAGATCCTCGCCACCGTCTCCCCGATCTTGTTGTTCGGCGTCGAGGCCCCGGCGGTGATCCCGATGATCCGGGCGTCGCCCAACCAGCCATCGGTCAACGCCTCCTGCTTGGTCCCGATCGGCTGGTGGCGCAACGCACCGGTGGAGGGATCCACCGCGTCGGCGTCCTCGATATGGAAGACGGGGATCCCCCGGGAGTGGACCAGCGCCCCGAGGTGGCAGGTATTGCTGCTGTTGTAGCCGCCGACCACGACCATGACGTCGAGCGGCTCCTCGAGCAGCGCGACCACCGCGTCCTGCCGCTCCTGCGTGGCGGAGCAGATGGTGTCGAAGGACCGGAAGTGGTCGCCCGACGCGTCGCCGTAGCGCCGGACCATGCTCCGGCGCACCTCCTCCGCGATCGCCAGCGACTCGCCCGAGAGCATCGTAGTCTGGTTCGCGATCCCGACCCGCAGCAGGTCGCGCTCGAAGTCGAAGCCTGGCGACGTCGCCTTCGCGAACCGCTCGCCGAGTGCGCCGGGGTCGCCGCCCCGCTCGATGAAGTCGCAGACCAGCCGCGCCTCGTCCATATCGAGCACCACCAGATAGCGACCCTGCGGGTACTTCATGACCTGGCTGGCCGTCGCCTTGGTCTCTTCGTGGTAGTGCTTGCCGTGGATGATGGCGGTGAACCCGTCGCGCGCGTAGCTCTCCACTCGTTTCCAGACGTTGAGGACCGAGCCGCAGGTGGTATCCACCAGGACGCAGCCGATCTCGCGGAGGCGCCCGAAGTCGCCGATCGTCACGCCGAACGCGGGCAGGATGACCACGTCGTCGGTGACGATCCCGGAGAAGTCGAACTCCCCCGCCTCGCTCCGGACCAGGAAGCGGACACCCATGTCCCGCAGCTTCTGATTGACGTGGGGATTGTGGATGATCTCGCCGACCAGGTAGAGCCGGCGGTCGGGGAACTTGACCCGGGTCTCGTAGGCGTAGTCCACCGCCCGGTCCACCCCGTAGCAGAAGCCGAACTCCCGGGCGAGCCGGAAGGTCAGCGGGCCGACGGCGAGCCGGTACTGGTTGGCCCGGAGCGCCTCCACCACGTTGCTGTGGTAGTCGGCCGTGAGCTGCCCCTCGATCTCGGTCTTGAGCCCGAAACCCCGCCGGAAGTAGGTGCTCTCCATGGCCTCAATCTAACGTCGGACCTGCTGGGTGTCGGCGGGCTCGCCGGCCTCCGCGGACTCGTCGGGCTCGGCGGGCTCGGCGGGCTCGGCGGGCTCCTCGGGAGGGGGCCCAGCGCAGCCGGTGGACGCGGGGGTGACGGTCAGGCCGGTGAACGATCCCGTGACGCGGAGTCTGCTGCCCTCGGTCGCCGATCGGAGGTGGGCGGAGAATCGCCCCGCCCCGGCGCCCGCGCCGGTCGCTTCCAGCACCACCGTGCCGCTGTCGCCGCGGAAGCCACGGATGGACGTCTCCGCGAACCAGCGCAGAGCGACGGCGGCGGAGGGACGGCTCGAGTCGGCCTTCTCGGGCGGGACCACAGGGTAGTGGGCGGGCGTGACGGAGTCGGAGGGGTAGAAAACCAGCGCGATCCCGGTGTCACCGTGGATCGCTCTCAGCTCCAGCAGCTTGAGGCTGTCGCACCACTCGGCGACCGCGGGGGCGGAGAGCTTTCCGGTGTCCGCGCCGGTCCACTCAACCTGGAGTGAGCCGGTGCGAGTATCGGCCGACTCGCCGGAAGAGCAGGCCACCCCGCCGATGAGCACGGCGACGACCAGCCGCTCGAGCGCGACTACAGGATCACGCAGGGAGCCAGGCACCCGGGGCAATCTACCTTGCTCCCTGCACCACGATGTCGAACCTGACTCTGGCTCTGTCGGGCGACACCGACCGGCTGATATCGAATCGCAGCAACCCGCCGAACACCGACAGGCCGACTCCCGCGCCCGCCAGCACCCGGCCGGAGAAGAGGCTCCCCGCGCCTCCCGCCTGACCCGCGTCCACGAACAGCACCGGCCGAAGCCGGCCCGGGAGCGGCGTCACGTCGAGCTGGGCCGCCCAGAAGGCCTGCCCTCGTCCCGCGCCGTACTCCTGTCCCCGCACGGTTCCGATTCCGCCCAGCCGGAACGCGGTCTGTTGCAGCGTCGGCGCGGTCGCGATGCCGCCCTTCACCCGGGCCGTCAGACCCTGGCGCTTGCCGACACTGCGGCGCACTTCGCCGTAGACCCGGCCCGTGGTCGTGCCCTCGCCGCCAAGGACGTCGGCCGTGGCGTGCCAGCGGAAGGTGCCGGCGCCGCTGAGGCGGACGTGGCCGCCCACGAACCGGCCCTCGTCCACCGGAGGATTGGGCGGAAAGACGCCCGACCCGCCGAGAAAGTCGTTGACCTCCGAGGCGGCCGCTCGCGCCACGCTGGTCTGCCGCTCGTACCGGGCGCCGAGGGCGAGCTCGAGCCCGGTCCGGAGCGAAGTCTCGTAGCCGGCGGAGACGCCGTGCGCCAGGGCGTAGTCACCGTCGTCGTGCGCCACGAAGAGGGCATCGAGTGTGTTCCCGATGCCCGGCGCGGGCGCGAATGGGTCGACGTTCACCACGTCCCGGTACCCGCTCACCGCGAGCCGTCCGTCCGGCGCATCACGGATCAGCGAGAGCCGTCCGGTCACCCGGTCGTCGCTGAACCCGTAGCGCGCGGTGCCGTACAGGCCGGTGAACGCGACACCCGGGACCCTGACCCGGTAGCCGAGGCCGAGCGAGAGCCCTTGTACGCGATCGTACCGCAGGGCATCGGTGAGCCGCTCGTACGCAATGCCGTGCGCCCGCCGTCCGGTGAGCGAATCGGGCAGCCCTTCGGCCAACCGCGCCAACTCGGACTCAGCCACTCTCGCGCGCCTCGCCTCCACCGGATCGGCGCCGAGCGAGAGCGAATCGAGCCAGCCGTTGAACCGGCCGAGCGAGTCGTTGGACGGCCGATGCAGCTCGTAGCGGCCACCGGCCCATCGGTCGGCATGGCTCCACGACCGCTCCGCGCGGAGCGAGTCGCGGCCGGCATGGCGCATCACCCGGAGCGAGTCGGGGTCGCCGGTGGCCGGGAGCGGCAGCTCGAACGCGATCGGCCGGCCGGTGTTGATCTCGAATTCCTCGAAGGTCGTGACGGCGCGGAAAGGGATCACGACGTCGCTCACCACGGGGATCCGAACCCGGCCGGAGATGACCTGACGGTACGGCATCCAGTAGCGGGCGTCCTGGAGCCCGTACTCCAGGTCGGCGTCTATGCTGACGATCTGGTTGGCGAGCGAGTTGATTCGCCGGGCCGAGGACGAATCGGACCGCGCGGTGCCGTCCGGCTTCACCCAGAGCCCGGTCCCCACATACCGGAAGGTGAGGCGCACGACTTCCGCGGTCGCGGAGTCGATCCACATCTGTCCGGCGATGAGCGCGGGGCCCGTCCGCCTGGGGGTCACGTCCACCCGCAGGAGCCGCAGCGTGCTTCCTCTTCCAGGGGTGACCGAGAGTCCACTGGTGAGCGCGTAGCGGTACCACTCGGGGCCACTCGGGGCCAGCGGGTGGAGCGCGCCGGTCGCGGGGAACTCGTCGCTGAAGATTCTCACCGAGTCATCCACCGAGCGCGGCACGAACCACGGCCGGTCCCAGAC
>CAYPAE010000147.1:0-5867 GCA_964408595.1 uncultured Gemmatimonadaceae bacterium
GCGGCGGGAGATCGGGCGATCCTGAGCCATGTGTCCTCCTGGAAAGGGGTGATCGGCGGCCTGGACCTTTCACTACGCCGCGCGGCGCTCGGTGACGCGAATCCACACCCGCAGCGCCGCCCAGTGCGCCGTCCCGATCGCCACGCCGGTGACGGCCGCGACGAACAGCTCGCGCGTCACCAGGAACTTGGCGTTGATCAGCTCGGCGACCGCCCCGGTGACGAGCCCGGCGACGGCGAAGGGCCACCAGGCGATGCGGGACGGCTCCGAGCGGCGTCCGAATACCACCAGAGCGGCCACGTAGAGGAGGACCGCGCTGCCGATGGTGACGGCGAGACGGCGCTCGCGCTCGACTGCCTCGAACCAGAGCATCATGCTTCCGACCATGAGCACGACGATCGTGGTACCGAACGTCTCGATCCGGGTCAGCCAGCTCGGCGTCATGCCTCGGGCTCGTCCACTACCGCCCTCCGCTAGCGAAAGAGGTCCCACTTGAGGAAGCTCACCAGCCACCGGCCGTTCGCCTGCCGCCACCGCAGATCGTACCGGGCGCTCACCTTGACCCGCCGGTGGGTGAAGCTCCACATGCCGTCCTCGATCACGTACGCGCCGTCCGTGGTGATGGCTTGGGGCCGGAACTCGGACTGAGAAACCTGTGACAGGAGCGCCAGGCCCACGAAGTAGGTGATGGCCGCGCGCCCCCGGCGTGCCGTGTCCGGAGCCGGGGGCCAGATCATGACGTCGGACGCGAGGAACCGGCGGAGCGCGGCAGAGTCACGTTTCACGAAGGCAGCAGCCAGCTGCCAGCGCGGCGGCGGGTTCTGTAGGGACGCGGCGGTGGCCGGCCCGCCAGGCGAGCGCCCGTCGCCGGTGGGCGAGATCAGCAACAGGAGAAGCACGCAGAGAGGCCGCATGAGAGATGGGAGTTCTTGGATGCTACGTAGGACGGCCAGTCCGCGATAGGGAGCCGCACCTCCCCTGATTCCAGTCCCCGGTCATTCCACGGCGAGGGCACCGAGCTTCAGCACGGTGTTCCAGTTCCGGCCGGTGCCACGGCTGCCGAGCTTCTTCTCGATGAAGGCGTTGGTCAGCCGAGAACGGCCGATCCCGTCCGGATAGACGATGTAGGCCTGCTTTCCTTCGGCCCCGACCCGTTCCGGCCCCGTGATGGCGGCTTGCAGCGCCTTCACCGCGTCGGCCCGCAACACGTCCTTGAAGAACATGACGATGAGGTGACCGGGATCCCGCGCCGCCTCGTCGGGAAACGAATTGCCGGCGACTACCCCCTTCCACTCCTCCGCACTCCGGACGAAGAACTCCGTCCGCAGGTGAAGGCGCTTCTCTGCCTCAGCTTCCAGCAGGCGCTCCAGGCTCGAGCCGGCCGGCCGCGCGGCGCGAAAGACGAGATTGCCGCTCTGGAGCAGCGACCGGGGCGCTTCGAACCCCAGCCGGTCGAGGAGATCGCGGAGATCGGACATCGCGACCTTGTTGTGAGCGCCGAGATTGACGGCCCGGAGGAGGGCCACCTGAACCACGATCCTAGCCAGCGACACCGCCCGGAGCGGACATGACGCCCTATGCCGTTCCGACCGCCGCCGCTTGCTCCCGAAGCACGCGGACCGCGAGGTCGATTGTCCGGCGATGGGTCCGAAACGCCAGCGCCGCCATCCTGAGCGTGAATCGGCCGTCGAGCATGGTGGAGGAGAGGAACACCCGTCCGTCACGCCGGGCACCGTCCACGATCGCCTGGTTGATCGCGTTGATCCGTTCGGGACTCGTCCCCGGCGGAGCCCACCGATACGTCACGACGGACAGGTCCGGCAACGGGCCGACCTCGTACCCCGCATTCCGGATCTCGCGGTAGAAATAGCGCGCCAGCAGGAGCTTCTCTTCCAGGGCGGCACGGAACGGCCTGGTCCCCAGCAGAATGAGCGGAAGCCACATGCGGAGAGCGCGAAAATGCTTGGAGAGCTCGGGCGACACGTCGGCGGGGGAAATCTCGCTGGGCTCCCGCAGCGCGTCCTGCATGTAGCTGCCCGCGTAGTCGTGGCTGGCCACCAGCGGCTCGGCGTCGCGAACCACCACGACGCCTGCACCATAGGGGAGGAAGAGCCCCTTGTGTGGGTCGAGCACGACCGAATCGGACCGCTCGATCCCTTGCAGTGCACTCCGGCCGTGCTCGGTCAGCAGGAAGAAGCCGCCATACGCCGCGTCCACGTGATACCAGCACTGCTCCCGCCGGGCGACGGTCGCGATGGCATCGAGCGGGTCCACCGCGCCGGTGTCGGTCGTGCCCGCGGCCGCGATGACGAGCCACGGTCTGAGCCCCTGCGCGCGGTCGGCGGCGATCGCCTGCTCCAGCGCGTCGGGCCGCATCCGGTAGCCCGCGTCCATCGCGACCCGACGGATCTGCGTCTCGCCCATCCCGGCGATCCGGAGCGCCTTCTCGATGCAGTGGTGCGCCTGCGTCGTGAGGTACACCACGGCGGACGCGAAGTCGGCGCCGCGGAGACCGTGGGCGTCGCGCGCCGTGGTGATCGCCGTGAGGTTGGCGATGCTGCCGCCGGAGGCGATGTTGCCGCCGGCGCTCGCGGGATAGCCCACCAGGTCGGCGACCCATCGGACCAGCATGTTTTCCATCCGCACCGGCCCCGGACCGGTGAAGAAGATCCCCGCGTACTTGTTGCTGACCGCGGCGAGATAGTCGCCCAGCGCCGCGTGATAGATCCCCCCGCCGGGGATGTAGGCCAGATGGCCGCCGGAGGCGGTGTTCCCGCCCGGCCTGACGACGTCACGCTCCACCAGCCCGATCGCGACTTCGATCGGAATGCCGTGCTCCGAGATGGGGAAGTCCAGCAGACCGATCCCCTTGTGCTCGACGTCGTCGAAGGCCTTGAGGGTTTCAATCCTCCTGAGGAACCGCTCGGACGAGGCGATCACCGCCTCGCGGAACCGGCGGCGCCGAGTGGCACCGGGCTCGAGCGGCCGGGCCTCCCGCTCCAGCTTCCGCAGACGGTCGAGGATGTCCGCGTCGTAAATCCGCCGGTCCTTCATCGCCCGTGGAGCCTTCGTTGCACCCGGCGCACCTCCGCCACGATGGAGCGCGCTCGCTCGACGGGGACGCCTTCTCGGAAAAGGGCGCGCTCGGTGTCCTCGTCGGACTTGCCTTCCGCCAGCAGATCCATGACCCGCCGCGTCAGGCGCATCGTCGCTTCCGGCCGCTCTCGTCCCCCGAGCAGGTTCCGCCACCAGCTCATCGCCCCTCCGTGTCGGCCAATGAGTCCTGCGGCCGCCCACCGCGGCTACGCCGTCGACACCATCGCGCGGGGCACCACGGGTCGGGTGCTCGCGTCGCCTCAGGGCCGTTCGCGCATGAGGATGATCTCCGTTCGCACGTCGAAGCCGAGATCGCCCACGCCGACGACCCGCCATCCTTCGGCGCCCAGGCGGTTCAGGATGGCCGGCAGCTCGGAGCCGACGGGCTTGCCGATCCCGTTGACGTACCAGGTTACGCCGCCGGTGGGCCCGGCTTCATCCCGTCCGATCAGGATCGCATACTCGAAGGTGGCCATCTGCATCCTCGGTCGTGAGGTGGGCTGACGATCGTCCTATTCGGGGAACTTCTCCGGGCGATTCTCCGCCCGCCAGGCTCGCCGGGCGGCTCACGGCGCGATCACGCGCTCGCGCCCATCGAGCAGACGAAATACCACCTCACCGTCTGCCTCGACGTCGAGTCTCGCCCTGGTCTTCCCCCGCTCGTCCACCAGCTCGAGCGCTCTGCCCCGAAGGACATCTTCGGCACCCTGGGCCCGCGCGGGCCGAGTCTGGATCGCGGCTCCGGCGAGGATCGCCAGGTTGAGAGCACTGAGTGCGGCGGCGATTCTTAGAGTGTTCATTCGTCAGTCCCCCGGCGGATGCGCCACCCCGGCGCCTGGGCTTGGTGGGCATCCGGACTGAGCGCGCTGAACAGGTCACCGGTGTCGGCACGGTGGTGAAAGACGCAGGGCGAGGTCGAGACGGTCCTCGAACTTGAGGAGGCGGCGGCCCATTGCTTCAACCCCGGGCAGCGGGCGGCGGGAAATCAGTGTCGTCGCCCGGGACCAGCACGGCGGGCAACTTCCACCCCCGGAGAATCGCCCCCAATCGCAAGGCCACCACCGTGGCCATGCCGGCGAGCGACGCGGCATCCTTCGCTACGCCAATCTCGGCCAGCACGACGTAGAGCGACGCGCCCACGACGGCGGCGGTGGCGTACAGCAGCCCCGGCCGCAACACCAGCGGGATCTCCGCCGTGAGCACGTCCCGGATGACTCCGCCCGCGACACCGGTGATCGTACCCATCAGCAGCGCGATCCCGGCGGAATGCCCCTCCTGCTGGGTGAGCTGCACGCCCCCGATGGTGAAAAACGCCAGCCCGAGGGCGTCGGCGACGAGCAGGCCGCGACGCGACTCGATCCAGAACCGGACGTAGCCCAGCGTCACCGCGGTCGCGACCAGGATGACCCAGAGATACGTCGGATTCTCGATCCAGAAGATCGGATGGCGGTTGAGGAGCAGGTCTCGCAGCGTGCCGCCGCCGACCGCCGTGACCACGGCGATCACGGCGATGCCGAGCACATCCAGGCCCTTGCGTCCGGCGGCCAGCACGCCACTGACGGCGAAGACCGCGACACCGAGCAGATCCAGTGCGTAGCGCACTATCCAGGTCCTCCAACCCTCGAGCCGCTGGTCACGCTAGCTGTTGCCCGGTCCCAGCAGCCCCCGAAGCCGGGCGGTCCACAATGCAGCGAAGAGGGTGACGACCAGGACCGCCATCCAGATGCGCCCGCGGCGCAGGTCGTAGTCGGCGAACAGCTCCGGCCAGGGCTTGCCGAATCCGTAGTGACCCACCCCGAACTCGAACGCCAGCGTGAGGGCGAGCCAGAGTGCCCCCACTCCGAGAGCTTCACCGTTCGTCGCCGGCCGGATCCACGGGATCGTGAGCCAGGTTGCGAGAAAGATCAGCCCGCACAGCAGCAGCGTGCTGATGGCCCGCCCGATCGGATCGCCGAGCCGAGGGCTGAGCCAGGCGTCACGTGCCCCGCCGTTGAGCACGGCGAGCACCAGGAGGAGGCACCACACGGCCAGGGCTCGAAGGATCATGGGCGCCCGCGCTTGTCAGCCACTGCCGTTCCCATCACCTTTCGCCGCCATCCGATCGTTCGGCCCCACCGCCACTGGCTGGCGATCGTCTCTGTGACCGTGATGGGACCCTACGTCATGATCTACGCCGATCCCCCAGACCCCCTGCCCGTTCGGCACGACCCCGGGGGCTCCCGCTTCTTCCTCCCGCTTCCCGATGGCGACGCCGAGCTCTTCTATGCGCCGTTCGGCGATGACGTCCTGGACCTGCAGCACACCGAGGTGCCGCCATCCGGACAAGGGCGTGGCATCGGCGATGCCCTGGTGCGTGCGGCGCTGACCTACGCCCGCGAGCAGGGCATGCGGGTCATGGCGACGTGTCCCTACGTCCAGGCCTGGCTGCGCAAGCACCCGAAGGAGCGGCCGACCTAGGCTGCGGTGACTGAGGTCCGGGTCATTGCCGTCCCCTTCAGCCCCGGGACAGCCTTCACACCAGGAACAGCGCGACCGCGGCCGGCACGGCGAATACCACGAGGAAAATGGGCGCTTCCTCGGCGACCGTGTATCCCGCCCTGGTGACGCCGATCCACAGGTTGACGCCGGCAACGAGCAGCCACAGCGGGATGAAGAGCTTGGCCGCTCCGGCTACGGCGTCGGCCGACGACTGCCCTCCGACCAGCCGGCCGATCAGGAGACAGACGGCGAGGAGTATGAAGCCCCCGGCGATCACCTTCAGCGTGTGCATC
>CAYPAE010000148.1:0-5861 GCA_964408595.1 uncultured Gemmatimonadaceae bacterium
CCGTCCGGATCCCGGATGGCAGCTGCACTTCAAACTGGGGAATTTCTTTTAGCTGTCATCCTGAGCGAAGCGAAGGAGGCCATGCCTGATCAGGCCCCTTCACTTCGTTCAGGGTGACAACTTGATGGTACGGACCTCTTATCGGGAGCCGAGCATGAAGCTGTTCGTCGTGGGAGCCTGGATCGCTTCCTTCACACTGCTGGGAGCCGGCGCGGCCGCCGCGCAGCAGGGCGGAGGGAAGGTCGCCTACGTCAACACCCAGGCCATCCTCAAGCAGACGCCGGGGTATGCCCAGGCCGAGTCCACGTTCACCCGGGAAATCGAGGCCTACCGGGTCGAGGTGCAGAAGCTCCAGGCGACCCTGGACTCCGCGGCCTCCGAATTCGAGCAGAAGTCGGTCCTGCTGAGTCCGACCCAGCGCGAGGCCAAGCGTAAGGAGCTGACGGGGCAGCAGCAGAAGCTGGAGCAGCGGACCCAGGAGCTGCAGCAGAAGGCCGCCACGCGCGAGCGGGAGCTGCTCGAGCCGATCCAGACCAAGGTCAACAGCGTGATCGAAGGCGTCCGCGCGGCGGGGAACTACGCCGTCATCTTCGACGTGAGCGTCCCCAACAGCGGCATCGTGACCGCCGACAAAGCGCTGGATCTGACCCAGCGCGTCATTCAACAGCTCAAGTCCGGCAGCTGACCGCGTGACCTCGGCAGGGCTCACCGCGCAGGCGGTCGCCGACCTCGTCGGTGGCCGCCTGCTTGGCGACGGGGGGGTACTCATCACCGCGGTCGGACCGATCGACCGCGCGGGGCCCGGCGCGCTCACCCTCGCGGTGTCGCCGCGCTACGCCGCCGCGCTCGAGGCCTCCCGGGCCGGGGCGGTGCTGGTGCCGCCGGCGCTGGCCGATTCGCCCGCGGGGCCGGCCGCGCGCATCGTGGTCGCCGATCCGTATGGCTCCATGGTGCGGGTGGTCCGCCGGCTCTTTCCCGAGGCCACCCGGCCGCCCGGCATCGATCCCACGGCGCGCATCGGTCCCGGCTGTGAGCTTGGCGCGGACGTCGCGATCGGACCGTTCGTCGTGCTCGGTCGCGGCGTTCGCCTCGGCGACCGCTGCCGGCTCTCGGAGGGGGTCTCGATCGGCGACGGGGTAACGGTCGGCGAGGACACTAGAATGGACGCCCGGGTGGTCTGCTATTCCGGCGCCCGGATCGGCCGGCGGGTGGTCCTCAAAGCCGGCGCGGTGATCAGCGGCGACGGGTTCGGGTATCTTTCCCGCGGCTCGGGGCACGAGCGGATCCCTCACGTTGGGAGCTGCATCATCGGCGACGACGTGGAAATCGGCTCCAACTCGTGCGTGGATCGCGGCAGCCTCGACGATACCGTGATCGGCCAGGGCACCAAGCTGGACAATCTGGTTCACGTGGGCCATAACGTGCGGATCGGCGAGCGCTGCCTTCTGATGGCCGGGGTCGGCGTCGCGGGGAGCACCCGGCTGGGGCACGACGTGGTCCTCGCGGGTCACGTCGGGGTCACCGATCACCTCACGATCGGCGATCGGGTCCAGGTAGCGGCCAAGAGCGCGGTGATCGGCAACGTGCCGGCGGGCTCGGTGTTCAGCGGGCATCCGGCGCGGCCCAACCGGCAGGTGCTGAGGGCCCAGGCGGCCCTCTATCGTCTGGCGCCGATCGTCGGTGAGCTCGAGAGCCTTGTCGCGGAGAGACGACGGGATGCCTAGGCGCACGCTGGCGGGCGAAGCCACCATCGAAGGCATCGGCCTCCACACCGGGGTGCACGTGACCGCGAGGTGCCTGGCCGCCGAGCCGGGGCAGGGAATCGTCTTCCGCCGGGTGGACCTCCCCGGCTCGCCCGAGGTGCCCGCACGGCTCTCGCACGTACGCTCCACCGAGCGGCGGACCGCGTTGGGTGAGCCGCCCGGCACCGTCGAGACGGTGGAGCACCTGCTCGCCGCGGCGGCCGCGCTCCAGCTCGACGATCTGACCGTGGAGCTGAACGGCCCCGAGCCACCGATCGGCGACGGCTCGTTCCAGCCCTATCTGACCGCGCTGTGCCAGGCGGGGATCGCCGACCAGCCCGGCGATCCGGTGATCTACAAGGTCACCGCGCCCTTCCAGCTCACCGAGGGCGATTCCACCTACGTCGTGGCGCCGGCTCCCTCGCTCCGCCTCACCACGACCATCGAGTGGGCGCATCCGCTGATCGGCCGCCAGTCGGGGTGCTACGACATCACGCCGGACGCATTCGCCCGCGAGCTCGCCGCCGCGCGGACCTTCGGCTTCGTCCGGGAGGCGGAGGCGCTCCGCGCCCGCGGTCTGGCCCAGGGTGCCGACCTCGAGTCGACCCTGATACTCTCCGACGACGGTCTGGTCGGGGGGAAGCTCCGCTGGCCCGACGAGTTCGTGCGCCACAAGGCGGGGGACATTCTGGGCGACCTCGCGCTGGTCGGCGGCCGGGTCCAGGCGCACGTAGTCGCGAGCAAGCCGAGCCACCAGGGCAACATCGCGCTGGCCCGATGGCTCCGCCGGACCGGACAGCGCGTCGGAGGCGTCGCGATGGACATCGGCAGGATCCTGGACGTGATCCCGCACCGCTACCCCTTCCTCCTCGTGGACCGGATCATCGAGGTGGAGGGGACCAGGCGCATCGTCGGGATCAAGAACGTGACGATCAACGAGCCGTTCTTCCAGGGCCATTTTCCGGGGCACCCGATCATGCCCGGCGTGCTGATCATCGAGGCGATGGCGCAGGTTGGGGGGATGCTTCTGCTCGGCACGATCGAGGACCCGGACCAGAAGGTCGTCTACTTCATGTCGCTCGACAACGTCAAGTTCCGCCGGCCGGTGCTGCCCGGAGACCAGCTGCGCTGCGAGCTGGAGATGCTCCAGAACCGGGGCCGGACCTGCCGGATGAAGGGCGTGGCCTACGTGGACGGAAACGTCGTGGCGGAAGCGGAGATGATGGCGCGCGTGGTGGATCGGTGACCACCGCCATCCACCCGACGGCGATCATCGATCCCTCGGCCGAGCTGGGCCAGGGGGTGGAGATCGGGCCGTGGGTGCTGGTGGGTCCCCGGGTGTCGGTCGGCGACCGCTGCCGCATCGGCCCGAGGGCCCGGCTCCAGCGCAACGTGAAGCTCGCGGCCGACGTCAGCGTCGGCGACGGCTCGATCATCGGGGGCGACCCCCAGGACCTGAAGTTCCAGGGGGAGGAGACCTGGGTGGAGGTGGGCGAGGGCACCATCATCCGGGAGTACACCACCATCAACCGCGGGACGTCGGCCACCTATCGCACCGTCGTGGGCGCCCGGTGCTTCATCATGACGTACGTGCACCTCGCGCACGACTGTCAGGTGGGCGACGACGTGACGATTGCCAACGGGACCCAGTGTGCCGGTCACGTCACGATCCACGACCGGGCTGTGGTGAGCGGACTGAACGCTATCCACCAGTTCGTGACCATCGGAACCTACGCTTTCGTCGGCGGCGGCTCACGGGTGAATCAGGACGTGCCCCCGTACGTCAAGGCGGTGGGCAATCCAATGGAGCTATACGGCCTCAACTCGATCGGGCTCCAGCGCGCGGGATTTTCCGGCGAGACCATCGCGGCGCTCAAGCGCGCCTACCGGCTCTTCTTCAACTCCGACCTGAACCTCTCCCAGGCGCTCGAGCGGGCCCGCAGCGACCTGCCACCGCTGCCCGAGGTCGAGCGGTTCCTCGACTTCGTCGAGACCTCCGGGCGAGGCGTGCCGGCGTGAGCCGCCTCCTGCCCGTCGGGGTGATCGGCGTCGGCGCGCTCGGCCGGCATCACGCCCGGCATCTCGCTCACCTCGACGGCGCTCGCCTGGTCGGCGTCACCGATACCGACGACGAGCGCGCACGGGCTGTCGCGGCCGAGCTCGGCACCGAGGCGTGCGACCTCGAGGCGCTGCTCGACCGGGTCGAGGCGGTCACGGTCGCGGTGCCGACCCCCGCGCACGCGGAGGTGGGTCTCCGCGCCCTGGAGCGCGGGATCCCGGTCCTGATGGAGAAGCCGCTCGCCGGGACCCTCGCCGAGGCGGACCGGCTGATCGCGGCCGCGGCCGCGAGCGGCGTGCAACTCCAGGTCGGTCACATCGAGCGGTACAACCGCGCGATCCGCGCCGCCGAGCCTTACCTCGATGGACCGCGGTACATCGAGAGCCAGCGGCTCGCCCCGTTCCAGCCCCGCGGCACCGATGTCGCCGTGGTGCTCGACCTGATGATCCACGATCTCGACCTGGTACTGCACCTGACCGGGGGCGCCGAGGCCACGGAGGTGCGGGCGTCCGGGCTCTCCGTGCTCTCCTCCCATCTCGACATGGCGAACGCCCGGGTCGAGTTCGCCAACGGAGCGGTGGCGCTGGCCACCGCGTCACGGGTCTCCCGCGAGCGGATTCGCCGACTGCGGCTCTTCCAGCCCAATGGGTACCTCTCGCTCGATCTGGCGACCGGCGGCGGCGAGTTCATGCGGCTCCGGAGCGGCTGGCGGCCGGGCACCGGCGCCCAGCTCTCCGACGTGGTCGAGCGGCTGGTGCTTCAGGCGCCCGAAGCCGACGCGCTCCAGCTCGAGCTGCAAAGCTTCGTGCATGCGGTCCGCGGCGATCGGGAAGTGGTGGTGGCCGGCGCGGAAGGCCGGGCGGCGCTCGCCCTGGCGCTCCGCGTGGCGGCCGTGGTGCACACCGCGCCTCTCGCCGCCCCAGCGGCGGGATGATCGCGCGCGCCGGGCCGCGCATCTTCGTTTCCGCGGGCGAGCCATCGGGCGACCTCCACGGCGCTGGGGTGGTGCGGTCGCTCCGCGAGCGATACCCCGACGCGGCGATCGAGGCGCTGGGCGGGCCCCAGATGGCGCAGGCCGGGGCCACGGTGCGCTACCCGATGGAGGGTCTCGCGGCGTTCGGCGTGGTCGAGATCGTGAGCAAGTTGGGCGCGCATTGGCGGCTCCTCCGCTCCCTCCGGCAGGACTTCCGGGCCGGACGGTACGACCTGGTGATCCTGATCGACTACCCGGGGTTTCATCTCCGGGTCGCCGAGGCGGCCCGAGCGGCGGGAACCAAGGTCCTGTACTACATCGCCCCCCAGCTCTGGGCCTGGCGTCCGGAGCGCGCTCGCCGACTCGCCGCGGCGGTGGATCGTCTCGCGGTGGTGTTGCCGTTCGAACAGCCATTCTTCGGCCGCCTGGGGCTGCGTAGCGATTACGTGGGGCATCCGCTGGTGGACCGGGCCCCCTCGCCCACCAGACCGGCCGCCCGTGAGAGCCTCGGCATCCCGGCCGGGAGCAAGGTGCTGGGCCTCTTCCCCGGGAGCCGGACCCAGGAGATCAGGCGGCTCTGGGTACCGTTCCGCGACGCGGCGGCGCAGCTCCTCCGCGAGTCGCGGTGTGACCGCGTCATCGTGGCGGGCACGGAGTGGGGCGACTATCCCGATCCCGGGGCCGCGGAGATCGTTCGGGGTGACCCGTCGCGGCTTCTGGCGGCGGCCGACGCCGCGCTGGTGAAGTCGGGGACGACCACGCTGGAGGCCGCGCTCGCCGGCACCCCGATGGTGGTCGCGTACAAGGTCCACCCGCTGACATACCGGGTGTTCCAGCGGGTGCGCACGGTGGAATGGGTCAGCCTGGTCAACCTGGTGGCGGACCGCGAGGTCGTGCCGGAGCTGCTGCAGAACCGAGCCGAGGCCGCCCCGCTTGCCGATGCGCTGCGCCCGCTGCTCGATCCGCGCGATCCGCGCACCGTCGCGCAGCAGGAGGGATTCTCGCTGGTCCGCCATCGGCTGGGCGAGGCCGGCTTGCATCCGGCACACGGAGCTGCCAAACACCTCGAAACTGTTCGCGGACTTCG
>CAYPAE010000149.1:0-3128 GCA_964408595.1 uncultured Gemmatimonadaceae bacterium
TCTCGATCGCCCGGAACGTCTCCAGCGCGAAACTGCGGCAGAACGGGCACTGGAAATCCGACATTTCGTAGACGGTGACCGGGGCCGTTGGAGAGCCCTTGGAGCGGGTGGTGACCGCGGTGGAGGATTGCTGCTGGGCGGCGAGATCGCAGAAGGCGAGGAACAGGCTGCCGACGACGAGGGCGGCATCTCTCCGGAACACTCAGTACCTCCGTCGCTGCCGGCCGGTCCGGCTGGAGAGCAACAGGGTGTCGCTCGCCACGGGCACGTTCCAGTACCACTCGGCGTTGGGATCAGTCGCGTCCCACGACCGGCCATAGATCCACCATTCTCCCGGCGGAAGCTGGAACCTGGACCATCCGTCGCCGCCGGTCGTATCGGTGCGCGGGTCCTGCCGCCTCCGCACCGCGAGACTTCTCGTGATGCTGTCGTAGCCTCGGTAGGTGCTATCTTCCCAATGCCGGATCGTCGCGCGCAGGCTTTCGCTGCGGTCGATGAACTCGGCGCGGGCCCGATCGAGCTCCTGACGGGCCCGCTCGGTCCGCTTCTGCGCCGCGGTGAGCGAGTCGTTGAGCCGGGAGAAGCCGGCGTAGAGCTCCCGGTACTCGGGAGTGTTTCGCGGGAGGGAGTCGAGCCGGGCGCGCAGCTGGTCGAGCGAGTCGCGCAGCCGCTCGGTACGCTGGACCGTCGCGGTGTAGCCCACGAAGGGGACGCGGAAGGCGCGGAACAGGCTGTCCAGCGCGGCGGTGTCGGGCCGGGGCGAGGAGGCGGAAGCCTCGAGTGCGGCCAGCACGCTGTCGCGGTCGTACGGCAGCGCCACCAGGCCGACCCCGGTGACCGGCGTCTCGACCGAGTCCGGTCCGGGAATGGACACACGGACGGCGACGTCGCGGGGCCGCTCGCAGGCGGTCAGCCCGGCGATGGCGACGAGCGCCGCGGCCAGCACCGGGAGTGCTATTGAGCGGGACACCAGCCAAAGCTATCGCGCTCCTGTCGGCGCTTCAACTGACCGCCTGCCCGCTCCTCGCGCAGGATTCCGCGGTCAGGGCCCTCTTCCCGGCGCGCCCCTCCGGAATCGTCACCGACGTCGCGGGGATCATCGATCAGGCCGCCGAGGCCCGGATCACCGATCTCGCCGAGCGGCTCGAGGCGGCCACGGGCGCCGAGATCGCGGTGGTCACCCTTCCGACGATCGGCGATCGCGAGGAGGCGGACGTCGCCCGCGAGATCGGGCGCGCGTGGGGTGTCGGCGCGGCGGCCGAGATCGGCGACCGGACGCGGAACGCCGGCGTGGTGCTGCTCGTGGTCCCGCGACAGAACGGCCGGCCGGGCACCGGCCGCGTGCGGGTGGAGGTGGGGCGGGGGCTCGAGGGGATCGTCACCGACGTCACCGCGGGCCGAATCCGCGACCTCATTGGGGAGCGGCTGGCGCGCGAGGACTACAGCGGCGCGATTCAGAGCGGGGTCGAGGCGCTGGCCGGCATCATCGCGCGGGGCTTCGGCGTGAGCGACACGGCCCTCACCAACGCGCGGCCCGCCGCGCGGCCGCGCGGTGGCGGAGGCAGCCCGCTCGCGGGGGCGCTCCCGATCCTGCTGTTCATCGTCTTTTTGCTGTTGTCGCGCGCGCTGAGCGGAGGGCGGGGAAGGCGCAGAGGCCGCCACGTATATTGGGGTGGTCCGTGGATCGGCGGGGGTTTCGGGGGCGGTGGCGGATGGGGCGGTGGCGGTGGTGGCTTCGGCGGCTTCGGCGGCGGTGGCGGATTCAGCGGGGGCGGCGCTGGAGGGAGATTCTGATGCGCGAAGAGGCGGACCGGGTCGTCACCCCGTTCCTGACGCAGGTGGACGCGGCGCTCAGCGGCGGTTACAGCGCGGTGCTGTACGGGTCTGCGGCCCGCGGCGACTTCGTGCCGGGGCGGTCGGACCTCAATCTCATGCTCATCCTCGACGACCTCTCACCGCGCTCGCTCGGCGCCCTCGCCGGGCCGTTCGTCACCTGGCGGAAGTCGGGGTACGAGCCCCCGCTGGTGATCGGCCGCCCCGAGTGGGCCCGGGCCACGGATGTCTTTCCCATCGAGATCGTCGACATGCGCTGCGGCTACGAGATCCTGCGCGGCTCCGACCCGATCGCCGGGCTTACCGTCGCGCCCGCGGATTTGCGCCACGCGCTCGAGCGCGAGTTTCGCGGCAAGCTGCTTCGACTCCGGCAGGGATACGTCGCCGGTGCCGGCGACCCCGCGGCGCTCGGCACCCTGGCCGGGCGGAGCTCGGGCACCGTGATGGTGCTGCTGCGCGCGCTGCTCGTCCTGCTCGACAGGCATGTGCCGCGCGAGCCGGTCGAGCTTGCGGCGGCCGCCGCCGCGGCGATGGGCATGGAGGGTGAGCCGCTCCTCAACGTGATCCGGCACCGCGCCGAGCGAGGCTGGCGATGCTCGCCCATCGAGTTCGGGGGCTACATGGACGCGGTGGCTCGCGCCGCGGCGTTCCTCGATCAACTTCAGCTGGGAGATCAGCGATGACGCGCTCTTCGGCGGTCCCGACATCCCTTCTCGCGCTCGTGTTGCTCGCAGGCGGGTGCGGCTACAACACGATTCAGACGATGGACGAGGAGGTCAATCAGGCGAAGGGGCAGATCGAGACCCAACTCCAGCGCCGGGCCGATCTGGTGCCGAACCTGGTCGAGACGGTCAAGGGGGTCGCCAAGCAGGAGTCCACGATCTTCACCAGCATCGCGGAATCCCGCGCCCGCCTGTCGGGCGCCGTGCAGTCAGGCGACGTGGGAGAGATGGCGGAAGCCAATCAGGCCCTCACGCAAGGAATCGGGCGGCTCCTGGCCATCGTCGAGAACTATCCCGAGCTCCGCTCCAGCGAGAGCTTCCGCGCGCTGCAGGACCAGCTGGAGGGCACCGAGAATCGGATCTCCGTCGCCCGTCAGGACTACAATGCCGCCGTCGGAAAGTACAACGCCTACATCCGGCGATTCCCCTACAACCTGACCGCCAAGATCTTCGGCCAGGGCCCGCGGGAGTACTTCGGGGCCGAGCCGGGGGCGGAGGAAGCGCCTAAGGTGGAGTTTTAGGAGGCGGGGCAGCGGGGCGGCGGGGCAGCGGGGCAGCAGGAGTCTGGAAACA